>JAQVLL010000117.1 GCA_028704195.1 Smithellaceae bacterium | reverse complement strand
CATACCCGTAGTTGCCATAAATATCGAGAATCTGCCCTGCCAGTTCCATGCCGTCATGTGCGATATCATCCAGACGTCCGACAAACGGGCTTGCATACGCGGCACCTGCCTTTGCCGCCATCAGGGCCTGAAGCGGCGAAAAAATCAATGTCTGATTGACGTCTATTCCTTCGTCGGCAAACATTTTGGTTGCCTTGAGGCCTTCCGTGGTCATTGGGACTTTAATTACGACCTGTTCACCAAGACGCGCGAGCTTCTTCCCTTCGGCAAACATGCCCTTTGCCTCCAGGGAAACAACCTCCAGACTGACCGGTCCTTCGACAATTTCCAGAATCTCCCTCACAACGGCATCAAAGCCTCTTTTTTCTTTGGAAATAAGCGACGGATTGGTCGTGACGCCGTCCACCATCCCTAAGGACAACCCTTCTTTTATTTCCGCAACATTCGCCGTGTCAATAAAAAATTTCATATTTCCCCCTGAATTTTTGATTCTTTATTTTTTCTCTGAAAGATACTTCTCACAGCATTCCCGGCTGCAGAAGAAGTACTGGCGTCCGTCGATCTCTCTTACGAATGCCTGGCTCTTGGGAACATAAGTTCGGCAGAAAGGATCCTGCACAAGATCTTCTCCCGCAGGCGATTTATCGTCCACACGATACCCTTTCACCTTTTCTACTTTTGCCCTTCCCATCATTCTTACAATCCTGTAAACAATGTAAAGAACAACTAAAATGACCACAACTTTCATGATGTTCATAATAACCTTCTTCTTGAATTATTGATAAATCCCGACCTTTTTCTCATCTTCCAGCCGGTCTTTCAGACCGCGCATCGAAACCCCGAACAAAGGATGAATCGCGTAGGAAGCAATCTCACATAAAGGCTCCAGTACAAACCGACGCTTATGCATTGCCCGATGTGGAACGACAAGATCTTTTTCGTTGATGACCTCCTGTCCGTACAAAAGCAAGTCGAGATCAATGACACGAGGAGCGCCCGCAAACGTCCGAACCCTCCCCATCGCCTTTTCAATATCCTGCAATCCCCTTAAAAGATCCCGCGGCGAAAGCAACGTGCGGATTTCCGCCGCCGCATTGGTGAACCAGTCCTGGTTTATCAGGACATCCTGAACATCGTCAGCAGTCGGAAAGTCGGTTACCGGTTCGGTTTTATAAAAAGACGACACTCGCTCCAGTACTGTTTCCGGAATACCTGACAGTCTTGCAACGGCTTCTTTGCAGTTTGCCAGGGAATCGCCGAGATTTGAACCGATTCCTATATAACTGATCATGCCATCCAATATGAATCCATTTGGCTTATTTGATCTCTCTCAAGCCCAAAACATCCTGCATGTCATACAGACCGTTTTCCTGATGAACAATCCATTGTGCCGCACGAATTGCACCTTTGGCGAAATTATCCCGACTGTACGCCCGATGCGTCACTTCCAACCTCTCTCCAATCCCGCCGAACATCACGGTATGTTCGCCGGCAATGTCACCTGCCCGAAGGGTCTGAATGCCGATTTCCGTCCTGGTTCTTTCTCCGATAATTCCCTTGCGGGTATAAACTGCTTCTTTTCCCAGATCGCGGCCCAGTTTGTCGGCAATCACCTGCGCCATCTGCATTGCAGTTCCGCTTGGCGCGTCCTTTTTGGAATGGTGGTGAGCCTCCAGGATTTCAACATCATAATCATCACCGAAAATACCGGAACAATACTCAAGCACTTTCAGCATGACATTGACGCCGACGCTCATGTTCGGAGAAAGGACACATCGGGTCTTTTCCGCTAGCCGTTTAACGATATTCATTTCAGCGGGAGTAAACCCTGTTGAACCGATGACGATACTTCGATTTTTCTCGCTGGCAATTTCCAGATAGTGCAGAGAGGCTTCATGATTTGTAAAATCGATCACCACATCCGCCTGATCAATGCAGTCAGCCAGTTGACTACCGACCGTCACGCTTGATGTGCCCCAGCCCAGTGAATGGCCGACATTTCTTCCGATGATCGGGTGGCCCGCCACTTCGATGGCCCCGACAACCCGGATATCTTCCAATGCTGAAATCAGAGTGATGATCCTTCCGCCCATTTTTCCGCCTGCGCCTGTAACGATAGCTTTAACCATAAACTCCACTCCTCGGATGACAATTCATTCCCTCAAGATGACGCGATCAAACCGCAATTTGCCATGACTTTTTTGAGCTTTTCATAATTAGCCGGCGCCATTTTACAAAGTGGCAGCCTGTATTCATATTCAATTTTCCCCATCAGAGCCAGGGCCGCTTTTACAGGCGTTGGGTTCACCTCGACAAAAAGAACATCAAACAAAGGGCTCATTTTTTGATGCAGGCCGCGTGCCCTTGCCAGATTTCCTTCATCAATGGCGTCCACCATGGCGGCCATTTCAGCGGGAACAATGTTGGAGGTGACAGAGATGACGCCTTTCCCGCCGATCGCCATCAGCGGCAGGGTAAATCCGTCGTCGCCGGACAAAACGTCAAACTCCGGCCCGCACAAATCTAACACGTCGTTCATCTGCTTTATAGAACCGGAAGCTTCCTTGATGCCGACAATGTTTTTTATTTTTGACAGCCGAGAAATCAGTTCCGGCGACATGTTCACCCCCGTCCTTCCGGGAATGTTGTAGGGAACAATGGGGATCGGCACATTTTGCGCAATCAGCTCATAATGCTGATAAAGTCCTTCCTGTGTGGGTTTGTTGTAATAAGGGCAGGCGATCAGAGCGCCGTCCGCACCGGCCTCATATGCATGTTGGGTCAGGCGAAGCGCTTCCGCCGTGCTGTTCGACCCTGTCCCCGCGATCACGGGCACTCTTTTTTTGACAGAATCAATGGTGATTTCAATCACCCGGTCATGCTCGTCATGGGTCAGGGTCGGTGATTCCCCGGTTGTTCCGCAGGGTACCAGTCCATCAATGCCGCCCGCGATCTGAAATTCAATCAGCTCCCTCAGGGCTTTTTCATCCACCTTGCCGTCTTTAAACGGGGTTACCAGAGCAGTTATGGCTCCTCGAAACATAACAATGCGCCTCCTGAAATTTTGTTTATTTCATCCGGGCTTCTACCATCTGCGATTCACTGCAGATGTCAGCCTCATCACAGACTTTTAAGCGGTAACTGTATGTCTGGCCTTTTTCCGTAAGGATATCGGTAAAACTGTATTCAGTTTTCTTACGGTCATCAACCCTTAACTGTCCGATGTTTTCAAAGGTTCGCGGACAGTCTTTGCACACATTTTCCGTACTGCCCAACCGGCTTCTCCCGATGTCAATATACCGGGTTCTGCCGGCAGAATCGTTCAGGGTCCAGGTCAGCACGACGGCATTCTCATCGGCCTTCGCCGTCAATTTCTCCGCAAACGGCACCGGTAAAGCAGCAGTCACCAGCGGCACCGGATTGGCTTTCAATCCACAACCGGCAAGCAAAATAACCAGGGCCATGCCCCATAATATTTTATTTTTTACCGAACCTTTTTTCAAATTCCCGTATCCTTTCCTTTACAGCCGATGTCGCCGTGCCGCCGCGATGCCTTCGCGCATTGACGGAATTCTCCAGTTTTATCCTGGAAACAATGTCTTCTTTGAATCCCGTGTAAAATTTCTGATAATCCTTCAGACCCAGAACGGCAAACGTCTTTTTGCTTTTGACACAATGGGCAACGATACGGCCGACGATTTCATGCGCCTGGCGAAAAGGGACCCCCTGTTGGACCAGATATTCAGCCACGTCCGTTGCGGTGGAAAAGCCCCCGCCTGCTGCTTCACGCATTCTTTCGGAGTTAAACTTTGTGTGAACCAGCATTTCAGAAAAAATGGCGAGGCAATCCCGAACGGTATCCACCGCGTCAAAAAGAGGCTCCTTGTCTTCCTGCAGGTCACGGTTGTAGGTCATGGGCAGCCCCTTGAGCAGCGTCAGGATTGCGACCAGATCACCATAGACCCGTGCGGTTTTACCCCGGATCAGCTCCGCGATGTCCGGGTTTTTCTTCTGGGGCATGATGCTGCTGCCCGTGGTGTACGCATCTGAAATTTCGGCAAAACCGAATTCATCGGAAGACCACAACACCAGGTCCTCGCAAAAGCGGCTCAGATGCATCATGGTGAGTGAAGCCGCAAAAATAAATTCCGCAATATAGTCCCTGTCCGCCACCGTATCCATGCTGTTCGCGCTCACGGCCGGGAAGTTAAGAAGTTTCGCGGTCCGGCTTCGATCAATCGGCAGTCCGGTTCCGGCCAGCGCCGCGGAACCGAGCGGCATAATGTTGAGCCTCTTTCCGCAGTCCGAAAACCTTTGCTCGTCGCGGGCAAACATTTCCGCGAATGCCAGAAAATAATGGGATAAAAGCACCGGCTGCGCCTTCTGCATATGTGTGTATCCGGGCATAATGGTCTTAATCTCGCTCCCGGCCATTTTCACCAGCTGATGTTGCAATCCGGCAAGCAGCTCCGCAACGGCCTGAATCTCCCCGCGCAGAAAAAGCCGCACATCCAGAGCAATCTGATCGTTGCGGCTGCGCGCGGTATGCAGTTTCCCGCCTGCGTCACCGATCCGGCGGATCAGCTCCTTTTCCACAGACATGTGAATATCTTCGTCGGCCGGGTCAAAGACGAATTTGCCCTTTTCCATGTCTCGCAGAATGCTTTTCAGGCCGCGAACAATTGCCCCGGCTTCCTTCCGGGCGATAATGCCCGAATCGGCCAGCATCGTCGCGTGGGCGATGGACCCCTCGATGTCGTATCGATACAGTCTCGAATCGTAATGCAGCGAACAGGTAAATTTCTCGACGCTTTTGGCCGTGTCCTGTTCAAAACGTCCCGCCCATGGTTTTTTTCTTACCGCCATGCATCTGTTCTCCGCGCAATCAGGGTTTGTTTTTCAATATATTTTGAATCCGCAATCTGAGTCCGTTGAGACGGATAAATCCGGTCGCGTCCATCTGGTTATAGACCTGATCCTTCTCAAATGTGGCAAAAGCCTCACTGTACAGCGAGTTCGGCGATTTGCGCCCGACAACGATGCAATTGCCCTTGTAAAGTTTCATCCTTGCCGTGCCGTTGACGTTTTCCTGCGTGGCGTCAATGTACGCCTGAAGCGTTTTCATTTCAGGAGAATACCAGAAGCCGTTATAGGCCAGCTGGGCATACTTCGGAATGAGGGAGTCGCGCATCAGCATCACTTCGCGATCCATCGTAATGGACTCCACCGCCCGGTGCGCCGCCCATAATACCGTCCCGCCGGGAGTTTCATAAACACCCCGAGATTTCATGCCGACAAAACGGTTTTCCACCATATCCATTCGGCCGATCCCGTTGTTGCCGGCCAGGATATTCATGTGCTCCATTAATTTGGCCGGTGACATCTTCTTGCCGTCGATTGCCACCGGATTTCCCTTCACAAAACTGATTTCCACGTATGTCGGCCTGTCCGGCGCGGCTTCGGGCGACTTTGTCAGCACAAAAATATCTTCCGGCGGCTCCGCCCAGGTATCTTCCAAAATGGCGCCCTCATGCGAAATGTGCAGCAGATTGCGGTCGGAACTGTAAGGCTTGGCCTTGGTCAGCGGAAGAGGAATGTTATGTTTTTCGGCATAATCGAACATGGATTCACGGGAATCAAATGTCCAGTTGTCGTCCTTCCAGGCGGAGATGATATTGATTTTGGGATTGAGCGCGATGTAGGTCAGTTCAAAACGCACCTGATCGTTGCCCTTGCCGGTCGCTCCGTGGCAGACGGAATCCGCCTTTTCCTTTCTGGCAATTTCGATTTGCTTTTTAGCAATCAGAGGTCTGGCAAGCGAGGTTCCGAGTAAATAGGTTCCCTCATAGATCGCGTTGGCGCGCAATGCCGGAAAAACAAAATCACGTGCGAATTCTTCCCTCAGATCTTCGATGTATATTTTACTGGCGCCTGTGCTGATTGCTTTTTTCTTCAATCCCGTCAATTCTTCTTTCTGCCCCACATCGGCCGCAAAGCAGATCACTTCACATTTATACGTTTCAATGAGCCAGCGAACAATCACGGATGTGTCCAGTCCGCCGGAATACGCCAAGACCACTTTTTTAATTTTACTTGCCACAACCATTCCTCCTAAATCAAGATTTCTAATACAGCCTTTTGTACGTGC
Source organism: Smithellaceae bacterium (assembly GCA_028704195.1). GTDB lineage: Bacteria > Desulfobacterota > Syntrophia > Syntrophales > Smithellaceae > UBA8904. The sequence continues at coordinate 414 of JAQVLL010000117.1, read as the reverse complement.
AGACGGTTTTCCGCTTCATCGATCACGACGGACTGCGGTCCGTCAATTACGTCAGCGGTAATTTCTTCGCCGCGGTGCGCAGGCAGACAATGCATTACAATGGCATCTTTCTTTGCCACAGCCAGAAGATCAGCGTTAATCTGATAATCCCTGAATGTTCTTTTCCGCTCCTGTGATTCGGCTTCCTGCCCCATGCTTGTCCAGACGTCCGTGTAGAGGACATCCGCGTTTTTAACGGCTTCACGGGGATCGCGATACAGCCTTACGGAACCTTTCCCGTTCTTCCGGCTCTCTTCCATGATCCGTTTGTCGGGATCATACCCCTCCGGACAGGCCAGCGTCAATTCAAAAGGAAGATGCGCTGCCGCTTCAATCCAGCTGTTGGCAACATTGTTGCCGTCGCCGACATAGGCG
>JAQVLL010000116.1 GCA_028704195.1 Smithellaceae bacterium | reverse complement strand
GGCGGATGATATTCTTTATCAGGCTGTCAAGGGCATATCCGATCTGATTGTTGTTCCGGGGTTGATCAACCTCGATTTCGCCGATGTAAAAAACATCATGTGCAACATGGGTATGGCGCTCATGGGCACCGGCACGGCCAGTGGTGAGAACCGCGCTGTTGAGGCCGCACAGAGGGCGATTTCATCTCCGCTTCTGGAAGACAATACGATTCAGGGGGCGCAGGGGATCCTGCTGAGCATCACCGGCGGGCCGGACATGAGCCTGTACGAAGTCAATGAAGCCTCATCTCTGATTCAGGCCGAGGCGCATGAAGATGCGAATATCATTTTCGGCACGGTTATTGATGAGAACATGAGAGATGAAATCAGGATTACTGTCATTGCGACCGGATTTGAAGACGCGATGAAGAAAAAACAGACGACGTCCAATGTGGCGCATCTGGGTGGTTTCCGTAAAGAAGATTTATCGACGCCGGCGTACCTGCGCAAGGAAAAATCCCGTGATCACGCAAATGTGCTGACCATCGGAATCAATGATGAAAGTCAAAACGTCGATATCGATATTCCCACGTTCCTGCGCAGGCAAGCGGACTAGAAGTCTGTGCGTGGTTTCTGGCGGATACCGTTGTGATTTTCCCAACCGGGAAGACGGGTTATATCGTTGTTGTGAAAGTGATATGACATGAACGCGGCAAAACAGAGGCCATGTTAGGCGCATGAACTGGAAGCAGAAAAAACATTACGAAAATATTTTGTCCCGGGAGCGGGGTTTTGTTAAGAAAATATGGGGAACCTGTTATACGGTTTGTCTGGCTTATCCCAATCGCTACCGGATCGGCATGGCTAACCTCGGGTTCCAGACCGTCTACAAGATATTTAACGAGTTGCCCTCCTTTCTTTGTGAAAGAGTGTTTCTGCCCGTGTCCGGTGACGACGCCGAATTCGTCGCCGGCGCGGCGGAAACGGTAAGCCTGGAAAATCAAAGACCCGTCCTTGATTTTGACATTCTGGCCTTATCCATTTCATTTGAGAACGATTATCCGTCCGTTTTGAACCTTTTGGAACGAAGCGGCATCCCGCTTGCATCGAAGGACCGGAATGACAAGCATCCGCTGGTGGTCGGTGGCGGGATTGCGCTGACACTGAATCCCGAACCACTTGCGGATTTTTTCGATTTGTTCATCCTTGGGGAAGCCGAGGAAACTCTGCCGCGGTTCGCAGCTGTATTTTCCGAAGCCCGGCAGCTTGCACTTGACAAAAAGACATTGCTCCTTGAAGCGCAAAGGAAAATACCCGGAATTTACGTTCCTTCTCTCTACGCAGTGAACTATTCCCGCCAGGGGAAAATCCGGGGCATTGTACCGCTTGTGGATGGATTGCCCGGGCAGATTCGAATTTCTTCAATCAAAAACATTAACACTTTTTCCACAACCGAGGTTATTTCCAGCCGTGATTCGGAGATGGCCGACATGTTTCTCGTGGAAGTCAATCGCGGTTGTCCTCACCTGTGCCGGTTTTGCGCAGCGGGCAATGTTTACGCCCCACCGCGCTTTCGAAGCTATGAGGAAATAATTTCGGCTGTCGATGACGGGCTTCGCATCAAGAAAAAAATAGGATTGGTCGGCACGGCGGTTTCCGATCATCCCGATCTGGTAAAAATTTGCCAATACATTGTCAATCAGGGTGCGCAGGCAGGCATCGGTTCCCTTCGTTTGGATAGAATCAATGAAGCCACCGTGGGGATTATCAAAGACTGCGGCGTCGAAACGGTCGCGCTTGCCCCGGAGGCGGGAAGCCAGCGGCTGCGGGATTTTCTTCGAAAGGGGATTGTCCTGAATGATATCTTAAATGCCGTCCGGCGTCTTATTGAACAGGAAATATTAAATCTGCGGTTATATTTTATGCTGGGCCTGCCGACGGAAGAAGAGAAAGATGTTGACGCCATTATTGATCTGGTAAAAAAAATACAGCACACGGCGCTTGAACACACCTCAGGGAAACGAAAATTCCGGCGCATTACACTCAGTCTTAATCAGTTTATTCCCAAGCCCCGCACTCCATTGCAGTGGTGCGCGCTTGCGAATGTTCAGGACGTTGGGAAAAGGATTAAAAAAATTACCCGTGCTTTTCGTCAGGACCGGCAGATCCATGTGATTGCGGACGTGCCGAAGTGGAATTATGTTCAGGCCCTTCTCTCTTTGGGAGACCGGCGTGTCGGTGATATTTTGCTGGCGGTCCACTGTCGGAACGGGAACTGGTCACAGGCGCTTAAGGACGTAAACATTCATCCCGACTTCTATGTGTACCGGAAGAAAGATTTGGATGAAATCATGCCCTGGGACATTATCGACGTCGGCACTTCCCCAAAAAAACTGTTGCGGGAATACGAAGAAGCGTTTTCCGGACATCTTTCACCCACGGCGTAAAAAAGCAATGTTTTCCTGAATGGACAGTCTGTCAGGTCCGATGGGTTGTCAGGATAACGAGGGCGTCGACGGCTACGGGTTTGCCTTCTTTTACGATCAGCGGGTTAATGTCGATTTCGGCGATTTCGTCGTGTGTCATTCCAAGTTCGCCGATACCGACCAGGGCTTTTACCAGAACGTCTTCATCAACAGCACTTTCTCCCCGGAAGGCATCAAGCAGCTTGACGGCTTTTATTTCATGGATCATCTCCTGCGCGTCTTCATCAGTAAGGGGAGCGACGCGGAAACTGACGTCTTTCAATGCCTCCGTAAAGATGCCACCGATACCGAACATCACACAGGGTCCAAACTGGGGGTCGCGTGTGAGACCGATGACAAATTCCCTGTTGCCTTTCACCATTTCCTGAATCAGAATACCGTCAAGACGAATTCCTTTATCCATCAGTTCGTCATAAGCCCGGGCCACGTCCTGTTCATTTTTAAGATTCACACGGACCATCCCCATCTCGGTCTTGTGCGTAAGGGCCGGGTCCGACCCTTTGAGAACGACGGGGAACCCGATCCTGGCGGCTTGACTCACCGCTTCTTCCCTTGAATGAACCAGTACCTCGCGCGTCACGGGAACGTTTGCGGTTGCTACAATCCGCTTGGATTCATATTCTGACAAAGCCTGGCTGCCGCTTTGAACAGCCTTTGATAAAATTTCGTTCGTGATTTTTTCTTTTTTCAAAACATTGCCTGTTGTCATAACGCGGCCTCCATCGTGCCTTTCATGATTCTGTTGTCGTCTATGGTATCACATTCTGCGTGATCGCAGATGAAACCTCTTTTCCAAAGGGATTCATAAAACGTATGGGAAACGGACAGGGCCCGCACTGCCTCTTCCGGTGTCTCAAAGATGGGAATGCGGTGTTTGGCCCGGATGGCAATGGACTTGGCGACAGCGTTCGGCGTATAGATGGCGGCCGGCTTATCGTAATGTTTGCACATCTTCAGCAGTTCCTGGAGGGTGTCGATCACGAAGGTCTGCCAGACACTCAAAAGAGGTAAAAGTCCGTCCACCTCATCGGCGGAAAGGAGAATTTCGAAGATGTCGAGATAGGTCTGCGGCGGTGCGGGACCGATATCCACGGGATTCTTGACATTGAAGACCTGTCCTGCTTTTTTCAGTTTATCCTGCGTCTGACCCGAGAGCGGCACCATGTGCAAGCCTGCTTCCACCAGCAGATCGGCGGCAATGCTGCCAAATGCCCCGGAATTGGTGAACATCGCAACGCGATTCCCTTTGAGAATGGGCATCTCCGTAAACATCTTGGGAAGAGAATGCAGTTCGTTAATGGATTTGAGTCGAATAATCCCGGCCTGTCTGCAGGCACTTTCAAAGATCAAATCGTTGCTGGCCATTCCGGCCGTATGAGACATGGCAGCCATGGCGCCTTCCGGGGTTCTGCCCACCTTGTAGACCAGAACGGGTTTTCGTGATTTCTTCGCAGCCTCCATGAGCTTGCGTCCGTCGGCCACATTTTCCAGATAGATCCCGATGACTTGAGTTTCGTCTTCCTGAAAGTAATCGATGAGGTCCGCCTCATCCACATCAGACTTATTGCCGATGCTGACGACTTTGTTGATGCCGACAAGATCGTAATAGAGGGATTCCATGACCAGAACAACAACACCTCCGCTCTGGATAATGTAGGAAATGTTTCCCGGGGTTTCAAATATCTGGTTCATCTCGACCAGGCTTGGATTGACGCCGTAGAAACTGCAGAACTTGTCTCGCGTGCTCAACGTGCCTAGGCAGTTGGGGCCCATAATGCGCATTCCGTTTGCCCTAGCTACGTCGTCGATTTCACGCTGCATCGCCGCACCGTTCTGACCGTCTTCGGCAAAGCCTGCGCTTTCGATGACGACTCTTTTAATTCCTTTTTTTGCGCAATCCTTGATGATACCGGGAACATGACGTGCTGCCACGATGATCACCGCCATGTCCGGTGTCTGGGGCAGATCAAGAATTGATGAAAACCCAGGGCAACCGTTTACGGTTTCCCCTTTGGAATTTACCGTGTATACCGGTCCCGTGTAGTGAAGATAATCTTTCAGCATGTTACAGATGGTGGCGCCCAGGTTAAAGGAAGAATTTGATGCACCGACGACAACAACGGATTTTGGATTAAAAAATTTTTCCATATACGACTCACTTTGAAATGAATTTGATGAAATGTAAGTTTAAAATTTCCTGTTTTTTAGATGTCTTGGGTTTTTATCTGCTTTTTAATCCCAAGGCATTTTTTATTGCTGTAAACAATGTTTATATACAAAAACATTGTTTCGATGTCAAGAAATATTACAGGGATTTCATCAGGGCAAGGAAATAGCTAAACGTTTTTCAACAGTTTTGAAAGATTACGGGCTATTTTCTGCCGGTGCATCAGAACTTGCTGCATATTTTTTTCGGGATGATTTCTGAACGTTGCGACAATGCCGATTAGAGAGGCAAAAAGTGTGTGGGAATGGTTCCGGATGTCTCCATCCGCGTTCATTTTTATGAAGATGATATCAAAATGACCGAGAATTTCGCGTTCAATCTTTGTGAGTTTATCAAAAAGCTCGGGGTCGATCGGCCCGCCGAGAAGAAAATTCATCATCATCTGAAAGTATTGATCGTTGAAAGTAAAATATTCAATAAAATCAGAAATCACCTGTTCAATTGCGCCATCAGGCGATTCGTCAATCGTGACAAATATTTTTTCGAAAACCTTACCGATTCCCCTCATAAAAGCTTCGGCAAAAAGAGACTGCTGGTCCGGGAAATGCCGGTAAATGAGGGCAGGCGATATACCCGCACGCTTTGCAATGTCTCTCATGGTAACTTTTTGAAATGGTTTTTCTGCAAATTCCTTTTCTGCCGCGTCAATGATAATTGTTCGCCGGGCCAGTTTTTCTTGTTCTTTTAATTTGGAAAGAACGGTCTGTTTTTTCATTTCCAACTCCTGATAAATTTTTGTTTTCGGCATAAAGGGCTTGCAGGCTTTGCAGAAAATAGCATCGATGATGCTGTCTGTCAAACAGGATCATTCCGCCTGAGGGCTCATGTTCTGATAGAGGGAATGATCTTTCACAATGAATTAATAAAAGAGAGCAGTCGTTTAAAAGAAAATGGGTTTCCACATGCAAAAAAATGATGAACACTGACCTGACGTATGATAAAGTTATATAAAGAGGATCAATTCCGGTCCGAATGAATGGAGATTTTTTATGAGAAGACCAATCCCTGACTTTACAAAATATGCCGATTTTTTTGATAAAAAAAATATTAAAGAATTCAAGGCCGGTGAATATGTTTTTCATAAGGGAGACAAGGGAGATTGCATGTTTGTTGTACTTGACGGGCAGCTGGAGATCGTATCAGAAGATCAAGTCCTCTCGGTTATAGAAAAAGGGTATATCTTTGGAGAGATGGCCTTGATCGACAGTTCCCCGAGAAGCGCTGATGTGAGAGCGTTATCAGATTGCACTCTGGCTTCTATTGATGAGTATGCGTTCATATTTCTGGTGAAAAGAATGCCGAATTTTACGCTGGATATTTTGACGGTTATGGCTAACCGGTTGCGTTCAGTGAATGCTTCCCTACATTTACATCATTAAACAAGAATCTCTCAACTATGCGAACAAAGATATCCGTTTTTTTATGATGTGTGTAAATGCCTGATCGGCGGTTATTTTTGACGGTAACTCTTCATCGTCCTTCAGGAGAAATTTCCATCAGGAAGCGAGGAGGATATGCACCCGGATGGTAATGACCTGAAATCTATTCGATTACTTCAGAATACAAACATACTTCTTTCTGCCGTTTGACAAATCGAATTCTTCTTTGTTGTTTTGTAAAAAAGTGTATTTCTGTCTGCCAAATCGTATTGCCTTTGCGTGTGAATTCATGAAAATATCAATATTGCTGCGATTTTTTCTGCTGGTACGGTCTTTGACAACAAATGTTCCCATGCCGCTTATTTTAATCTTGGTTCCCAGTTTCAGCCCTTGTTTCTCAAGATCCCTGGAGACGGCCACGATGCCGGGTCGGACATATTCCCCGGATGCCGTTTTACCTTTATTTTGATAACATTCTTTCATCGTGTATGCTGTTACCGATACTTTGATTTCCTCTGCCTG
>JAQVLL010000115.1 GCA_028704195.1 Smithellaceae bacterium | reverse complement strand
GGCATCATTTTGTTTTACTACATAGAAGGTAATCCTTTCAGCACCAGGTTCGGTCAGTCTTCTTTACATTTTCAGGAAATGTACACCGGATTTATGTGCTTTACTACCATCTTCGCGGGCACTCTCAGCCTGCGCGGTGTTTTTCATTCCGGATCGATAACAGGTCGCATATCTTATTTCCTCTGCTTCCTGATTCTGACCACCGCCACAATGCTCAACCAGTCGCGGGGTGCCACCATCGGTTTCTTCGCCGCGCTGGCCATCATGTTTTTTCAACGGAAGAAAGGCGCCATTTTAATCGCCGTCACCATCGTGATGATTGTTTTGGTAGCTGTTATTTTGTTGCCCGGAATGAAAGACAGATTTGAAGGCAATTTATCGATCTCTACCCTGACCGTAGATATCCGCTCCAAAATATTTCGCCTTGCCGGCGAAGTCATCAAGGACTATCCTGTTTATGGAGTCGGCTACGGCGGGCAAATTTACAGAAACCCGAAGTTAATCGACCTGGAAAAATATAATGCTGCCCTTCCCGAAGAGTATCAGCAAAAAAATGGTATTGTTAAATCCACGCATAATATGTTTCTTGATGTGACCATACGCACCGGCCTGGTAGGACTGGGATTCTTTCTGATGATTTTCCTGACAGCCCTCTGGATGCTTTGGGACATCTTCCGGCGACGAAAAGAAGATTTCTTCCGCTCCTGGTCAATATGCCTGTTTGCCTGTCTTTCTTCTTTTGCCATTTTAGCCCTTTTTGGCGACGCGCTTTACGGAGTTCAGGGCACCGTGCTTTATGTAAATCTGGCCATGATCGGTATTCTCTGGAACCTGTCGCGAAAAGAGCAACCATCTTTTCATGCCTTGCCGAAATAATCGTCGAATGATTCTGTGTCAATGGAATCGGTTGTCTGAAGGGGTATACAGTCGCCCTTTTTTCGCTTGATCTTAAGCATTAGAACTGCTACTAAATTTTTCCTGATCCATGACAAAAAAGGTGAACGAATGCTTGCTGGGATAAAAGATTATTTTGATCTTCACCTGCCGCCTGACGCGCAGGGAAAAGATAAATTATTTTTTGCCTTGAATGCCCTGATCCCCGCCTTGATGGGAATTTACATTTTTATTAATCCCCTGCCCCTGGACAGCGTCAGCGAACTTTGTTACTATCTTTCGTGCGTTGCGCTGATCACTCTCCTCCTTTTTAGAAAAACGACTTTCACCCTGCGTTCTCCCCTGAGCATAGGGTTGGGATTGTTTTTTCTCTGGACGGTTCTGGGGCTTTTTACGACACTTGACTTTTCCAACACACTCCATGATCTCCGCGGATATCTGCTGGAATACCTGGTCATTTTTTATTTATTCGTCAATTTTTACAACTCGCGCAACCGGCTGGAATTCCTTTCCGACCTCATCATCGCCTCCGCAATGCTCTTTTCCGTTGGCGGCCTTATCGTCTTCTACGGTATTGAAGGAAACTCTTTCAGTACCAGATTCGGTCAGACATTTGCAAAAATGTACACCGGATTTATGTGCTTTACCACCATCTTCGCGGCCATACTCAGCCTGCGTGGGGTTTATCGGCCGGGGTCCATGCTGCGCCAGGCCGTCTATTTTTTCTGCTTTCTGGTTCTGACCATGACCACGGTGCTCAACCAGTCGCGCGGGGTCGTCATCAGCCTTTGCGTCGCGTTGCTGATTATGTGCCTGCACCGGAAAAAAACCATCATTCTGATTGCTGTTGCCGGTATCATGATTGCCTTCACTCCCGGTTACATCGACAGAATCAGTACAGGGTTTACCCAGGACATCCGCTCCAAGATGTTTCGTTTGTCCTGGGAAGTAATCAAAGACAACCCGATTGCAGGTGTAGGCTACGGCGGTGAAATTTACAGAAACCCGAAGCTGATCGACCTGGAAAAATACAATGCGTCCCTCCCGGAAAAGTACCAGCAAAAGGAAGGCATTATCAACTCCACACACAACACGTTTCTTGACGTGGCTATACGCACCGGTCTGGTGGGCCTGACCCTGTTTTGTTTGGTTGTATTGACGGCCTTGTGGATGCTGTGGGACATCTTCTTCAGGCGGCGAAGTGATGAGTTCTTCCGTTCCTGGTCAATATGCCTGTTTGCCTGCCTCGCGTCCATAATGATTATAAACTTTTTTGCCGACGCACTGTACGGGGCGCAGGGAATCATTCTTTATATTAATCTGGCCATGATCGGTATTCTGTGGAATCTGGCGCGACAGTGCCGAAGTCATACTTAACCTCTTTCCATAATCATGAAGCCATTGCAGATCGTGTAATGCCGGATAAACCATCCCCGATGCGCCAGCGCAAAATCCACCTTTTCATTAAAATTTGTATCCAGGTGTTCTTCAATCGCCCGGATGACGCCGCGCTGATTGTCCCATCCCTTGCCGGTGCTGCCGTCTTTGCGGGCAAATACCTCGCTCATGTTTGTGTCATGAAAAAACACCTTGCAGCGCGAAGCCAGGTAAGGGAACCAGGATCTGATTTCCGCCACGGTGTGATCATAAAGATGGCTTGTATCAATAAACAAAATGTCTATCACGGGTTCGAATCCCCGCCTGCGGCACCAATCGGGAAATTCTGCCGCAAAAGATATGTCATCCGATTGAACAAAGATCCTGTCTTTAAACGACGAAACCTCTGCCCGGTCATCGATATCCACGCTAACCAATTTTGCGCCCCACAGGTTGGCAACCCGCTCCAGGACAAACGTTGATTCCCCATCTCCCACTCCCAGCTCAACAATCAATTTCGATTCGATATTGAGGCTTTCGGTAAAAAGCATCGCCAGGTGATCACTGATGTCCGTCTTTTTGACTGTCGCCCGTTTCTGTATATCTCCCAGGTACTTTTTGAGCGACTTGCCGCTTATTTTTTCTTTCAAACCCATGAATTTACCTTCTCCTAATCATACGCCTTGGTCTGTTCATACGACAAATGGATATTATGAGCAAACTGTTCCAGCAATTTGGGGTAATCCGCTATGGTTTTGTTTTTTAACGGATCATAAATTTTTATACAGGAATCCAGCCGGGGCCATTTTTCATCCCAGAGTTGACGGACATGCTTTGACCAGCAGCCGTTATTATAGCCTTCAAAACTTTTTTCGCGCGCCTTACTTTTTTCCGTCACTTTATGATAATGCCACACAAAAGAATCCATGCTGACGGCCGTACATCCGCCTGCCATAAAGCAGCGCAGTGAAAAATCGTTGTTTTCATAGCAGGCCTTCCATCTCTCATCGAAATAACCGATTTTTTCGAAAATTTCGCGCCGCCAGAACATCACGTTGAGCTCTGAGGCAACCACTCTCAGATAGGACTTTTGGGGCCTGGCCAAAAGGCTGTCCAGCAGGGATGATTTCTGTTTCTGAAGATTTTCCAGGCGGACATGGTCCGCTCCAAAAGGTTGGTCCGGCTGCCAGCATTGATATTCCAGGTCGCTTTTGTCGGTAAAAGGGGTAGCCTGGTAGACCTCTTCGATCTGCACTTTGCCATAGAGGTCTTCATCTATTCCCGATGTGATGATGACATCCGATGTGATCAAACCAAGAACCGGCGACTTGCATGTTCTGGCCATCCTGTTGATTGCCCCGCTGATGCCAATGTTGTGATCCAGCAGAATCATCGAAAACTGGTAGCGGGACTGTTTTTCCAAAAGCCAGGCACGATGGCTCGAAACAGATCCCTGGTCCAGTAAAAATACCTCACTGGAAAGATTTTTGCTTTTTCTTTCGTAAAAAGCGTCAATCGTCTTTTCCAGAATTTCAGCGGCCCGAGGTTCGCCTTCGGGATTATAATTCAGAATAAGATAGGAAATATCTGGTATCATCATCACGTTCCTCATGAATTATATTGAGGTTTATTGATAGAGTCAATCTTACTAATGTATCTTTATATATGAAAATCACAAAGATACGCAATAAGCAAATCATTTGAGAATAATTCTTAAAAAGAATTGACAGGCAAAGACGTTCGCTATAGGATTCCATATCATCACAAAATGAGGATTCTACATAAGAAATGCGTGATTCCGTTAAAGACTTTGTCATCACTGCAGCGAAAATCTTTAACCTGCCGGAACCCGTTTACGAATTCGGGTCCTATCTTGTTCCGGGACAGGTTGAATCGGCCAATCTGCGTCATTGCTTTCCGGGCAAAGATTATGTCGGTTGCGACATGCGGGAGGGACCCGGCGTCGATCTCATATTAAATCTGCATGATATCGCACTCGAAGAAAATACGGCAGGCACAGTTCTTTGCCTGGACACCCTTGAACACGTGGAACAGCCCTACAGGGCCATAGAAGAAATTCATCGGATATTGAAACCAAACGGAATGGTGATCATCAGCTCAGTCATGAACTATCCCATACATGATTTCCCCTGCGATTACTGGAGATTTACGCCCGAAGCGTTCCGGTCCATATTGAAACCCTTTCCGAATGTCTACGTAAACTATGCAGGCGAAGAAAATTTTCCGCACACGGTTGTCGGCATCGGCTGCAAAGGGACAGACATTCATTTTGAGGATTTTGAAGCAGCGGGAATTGAATGGCGGCACAGGTGGACGGAACCTGAATCACCCCAAAATTTTACAGGCAAGCTCAAAAGAGAAACCAAAAGAGTTTATCATCAGGTTTCTGACCTTTTAAAGCATAAATGAAAATCAGCCGTAAGAAACCCTTCATGGAATTTTAACCGTTTTTCCGAAACAGAAAATTGACCTTGCCTTCCGTATCGGAGTTTTTTACCCACTCGCGTACCTGAACCTCCGTAACCAGATCTTCCCCCCCCGGCATCATGTCATAGACCGAGTATCCCTTTGACCAAAACAATTCGAACACTTTGATAAAATTCTCATTGACGCCGCCGGGAAAATTACCGGTAAGACCTGTTTCCATCATCCACACCGGCGCAGGCAGACACGACAGCAGCATTTCCGCACCCTGCAGGACACTGTATTCCACGCCTTCAACATCAATTTTAATGACAACCCTCAAACCGGAAAAACGGTTTGCCGCGATAATATCCAGTGTACTCAATGGAACCATGCGTTTTTTTGTGGATATGCCGGCCCAATCCTTGATGAAAGACGCAGCTGTGCCCACACCGTAAAGAACGGCCAGGCCCGGTTTGTTCGACAGCCCCAGGGGGAAAATCTCCACGTCAGGCCAGTCATTCACCTCAAGGTTTCCATAAAGGAATTGCAGATTGTGCCACAACGGCTCAACGGCAAGGACTTTCAGGCCCATTGATCGTGCGATGCAGGTGTAATACCCCATGTTCGCGCCGACATCGATAAAGACATCCGCATTTCCGAGCCGGGCAATGATTTTTTGTGTTTCATCGTACTCATAAGAACCGTCCTGCATGGATTCAAGACCGGCCATCATAAATCCAAAAGGGGTCTTTTTGAACCCCGCCTTGCGAAAATTCCGGTAAGCACCATAATATTCGCTGGCCACGGCGATTTCGGGACGGCTTTGATAGAGATATGATTTTATGCTCATAGTACTCCTTCTTTATCGATTCTGACCCGCCAAAAGCAGCCGGGTAATTCTAAAACGCTTGATGATCAGCACGGTCAGCACAATGCTCCCGGCAAACGCGATCAATGTGCTGGCAGCATAAAGTAATCCGCTGTTTCCGAGCCTGGTGATAAAATGATCATGGCAAACAAAAATTTCCAGAGAAATGGTTCCCGTCCATGAAAGAAAAAGATAAAACTTTGTCTGCCGCAGTCTCTCCAGAATAAAGGACCAGAAAGCGATCCCCGAAAAGGCCACGACGTACTTATAGATGGAAACGATCAGGCGTGAAATTTTTTCATTTGTAAACTGCAGGAGGTGCGGATAAAAGATCGGGAACGCGTATCCTATGTAGCAAACCGCCAGAACCGGATAGAGAACGACGGCCGCGGCATACAGAAGATTACGACGGGCTTTCAGTTCATCATAATACTTGAAGGCAAAAAATCCTGCCGCGTAATACGGGTAATAGAGCCTGACTTCAGACAAAAGGAACAGATTGGTGGAAAGGGCCGCTCGCACCAGTAAAATTGACGCGATGACAAAATAATTTTCCCAGCGGGTCCATCCCGGGACCTGAACCAGTTTGAGCACGGAGAAGAGAATCATGCTGTTTAAAAAAAGGACCCACAGGAACCATGGATTCGGTGTCATCACAAGATTCAGCAGGAACCTGGGAAAGTTCACCTGTTGATAGGTTTGATTGAGCACGTAGCCGATGCACGACCAGACCAAAAGAGGCACCAGCAATCGGATGGCGTTCTTTTTCAGATAAGCCGGCAGGGTATATTTCTTTACCTGCGAAAACAGGACAAGGCCGCTCAAAAAGAAGAACAGCTGCATGATAAACGAATCAAGAACACGAAAGGGCAGGTAAACATTGAAATGGGCGGGGTCATTGAACGAAACCGTGTGGCAAAAAATCACCATGATTATCCCCATACCCTTGAGCGCATCGATATGATGATTCCTGCCGCCTGCCAGCGCGTCGTCCACGTACAGGAAAGCTCTGATTTTATCTTTGAAAGTCATGGGGTTTGCCCTTTTGCCCGATCCCGATAAAGCTCATTG
>JAQVLL010000114.1 GCA_028704195.1 Smithellaceae bacterium | reverse complement strand
TCATATAACACAGTTAAACGTTTAAAAAAACTTTAATGTTCATTATTTCATTACGGCACCCGGTGCCGCATCCGGAACAGACAAAGGGCGTATGTAAAGAAGGCGCGTGTCGAGAAATTCCTTGACAAATAAAGCTTGTTGAATAAGAGTTTCAGGCCGTGAGCGGGCGTAATTCAGCGGTAGAATGTCAGCTTCCCAAGCTGGACGTCGCCGGTTCGAGCCCGGTCGCCCGCTCCAGTTTTCAGCCTTCCGGCAAGCCCTTTTGGGCGGGAAATAGTGCTTGCATTGCCTGTGGGTATATGGTAATTGCATTTCCAACCATTACTGAAAGTTGTTTGCTGAAGTGGGCCTGTGCCCACTTTTTTATTTTCTGAAGCGATTGATATGTACGATGATTTAAAAGACAAAATATGGCAACTGGCGGAACCGATTGCAACCTCTGAAGGGATGGAACTGATCCATGTCGAGTGCCTGAAAATGCACTCCCGCTGGGTCTTCCGGCTTTTTCTGGATAAGGAAGGCGGGGTCTCGCTGGACGATTGCACAACGGTCAGTAATCAACTGGCAGATGTTCTGGATATTCATGATCTGTCCCGCGGACCCTATACGCTGGAAGTTTCATCTCCGGGGCTCGATCGTCCCGTTTCGCGCGATGTTGATTTTGAGCGGTTCAAAGGGGCCACGTTAAAAATCAAAACCCGGATCAAGATCGACGGCACGAAGAAATTTCAGGGCACCCTGATGGATTACGTCGAAGAAAACGGCAGAAGAATGGTGCGGATTGAATCGGCGGGGAAGATATTCAGCATCCCGAAAGAAGAAATCGTCAAAGCCAACCTGGTTGATGAAAAAGCGAGGCTTGTGGAGGAATAATAAACGCGATCAGGTTGAAATTACCTGCAGCCCGAGAGAAAAAGGGAGGAATATGTAAATGTTTCAAGAGCTTAAGCGTCTGATAGAGCAGATGGGTAAGGACAGGGGTATCGACAAACTCATTATTACAGAAGCTCTCGAGGCCGCCATGATGACAGCGGCGCGAAAAAAACTGGGTCAGAATGTGGATATTGAAGCCCACTACAACGACGAAGTTGGAGAAATTGAAGTTTTCCAGTTTAAAACGGTTGTTGATAAAGTGCTCGATCCCGAAACGCAAATTTCCAAAGAGGAAGCAAGAAAAACCCTTGATGAAGGAGCGGAGCCCGGTGATTCTCTCGGTATGAAAATCGAAACGAGTTCCTTTGGCCGGATTGCCGTCCAGATGGCCAAGCAAATCATTATTCAACGGGTCAAAGACGCGGAACGCGACAATATCTATGATGAATATAAAGACCGCAAGGGTGAGCTGATTAACGGTTTTGTCCAGCGGTTTGAGAGCGGCAATATTATTGTGAATCTGGGACGGGCTGAAGGTGTGGTTCCCCCCGCGGAGCAGATTCACCGCGAAACCTATAAACGCGGCGAACGCATCCGGTCCTATCTTTTTGAAGTCAAGAAAAATGCGAAGGGTGCGCAAATCATTCTGTCGCGGACCCATCCCGCTTTTCTCAAGGCGCTCTTTGAAGTGGAAGTGCCGGAAATCTCTGAAGGCCTGATTGATATTGTCAGCGTGGCCCGCGAGCCGGGCAAGCGCGGCAAAATTGCCGTGAAGGCTAAAGACAAGGATATTGATCCGGTGGGCGCCTGCGTGGGAATGCGCGGGAGCCGGGTGCAAAGCGTTGTGCAGGAACTGCGCGGAGAAAAAATTGATATTATTCCCTACACGGAGGATTCGGCCAAGTATGTTTCAAGTGCCCTGTCTCCCGCCAAGGTAAACCGCGTGTTTGTTGATGAGGAAAACCGGGCGATGACGGTTATTGTTCCCGACGACCAGTTATCGCTTGCCATTGGCAAGAACGGTCAGAACGTTCGTCTTGCAGTCAAGTTGACCGGCTGGAAAATTGATGTGAAGAGCGAGACCATGGCTGCCGAAAAGGAAGAAGACGGCCAGAAAGCGCTTACCAAAATTCCCGGTATCGGGCCGGCGATGGCCGAAAAACTCTTTGCGCAGGGTATCAAGAGCATCGCGATGCTGGCAGCTATGGAGCCGGAAGCACTTTCTGCGATTCCCGGTGTGGGTGAAAAAACCAGCACGGAGTGGATTGCAGAAGCCATCAGGCTGATCGACGAGGAAACAAACAATGATAAAAAAGAGTAATTTATTTCACGGACCCAGTATTTAATTTGAGGGAGTTTCGGGAATGGCGAAAAAGCGAGTACACGAGTTGGCCAAGGAACTTGGCATGGAGAACAAAGATCTGATTGCCCATCTGGAAAGGTTGGGTATTACGGTCAAGTCCCATGCCAGCAGTTTGGATGAGAGCGAGGTCGAAAGAGTCAGGGTTGACTTACAGGCCACGTCTCCAAGGCAGATTGTGGAGGAAAGAATAAAAACGACGGTTATTCGCCGTCGTGCGGTTCGCACACCGGTTGAGCCGGCCTCGGCTGAAGTTCCCGCTGAGGCAAAAGAAGAACCCTCTGAAGGGAAAACCGCTCCTGTTGCCACTTTGAAAAAAGAAGCGGTTTTAGACACGGCGGAAATCCCCGGGACGGAAAAGACAAAAGAAGAGGTGCCGACCGCGGAGCCTGCTGAGGAAATAAAACCGGACCAGCCGGTGCCTGAGAAGATTTCGGAAGCACCCAAAAAACCGCCGGTGATTCTACCCGTTCGGCCGCCGATGATGTCCAGGCATAAAATCGTCAAGCCTGAAGAGAAAAAAGAAATTCCGGCAAAAGGTTCCCAGAAGCCGGGTGAAAAGGTTATTGTACCGCCACCCGAAAAAATCATTAAAAGAGAATTTGAAAAACCCAAGAAAAAAGGCAAGGGGCCGGTAGAAGTTTTTATTGAAGAGGGAAAAGAGGTCCCGCGCCGCAAGATCCTGGAAAGGAAAATCGACAAGAAGATCAAAGTCATTGATGATGACCGGGACGTGGTATTCAGCAAATGGCGGGAAGAGAAAAAGGCCGCGCCGATCAAGATGAAGAAAACCGAAATTACGGTGCCGAAAGCCATCAAGCGGCGGATTCGTGTGGGTGAAACGATTACGACGGGCGAACTGGCCAAAAGAATGGGCGTCAAGGTCGGTGAAGTCATCAACAAGCTGATGGCAATGGGCGTAATGGCTGCCATCAATCAGGCGATTGATTTTGATATTGCCACGCTGGTGGCCTCTGAATTCAGTTTTCAGGTGGAAAAAGCGGAGATTGAATTTGAGGATACCATGCTGAAATCACAAACGGTTCCGGAAAATCTCAAGCCCCGCGCGCCGATCGTCACCATCATGGGTCACGTTGATCACGGCAAAACATCGCTGCTGGACGCGATCCGCCAGACCAATGTGATTGACGGCGAAGCCGGTGGGATTACACAGGCCATAGGCGCCTATCATGTACACATCAACGACCGCGACATTGTTTTTCTGGATACACCCGGCCACGAAGCCTTGACCGCCATGCGGGCGCGCGGCGCTCAGGTTACGGATATTGTGGTTCTGGTGGTGGCGGCGGACGACGGCGTTATGGATCAAACCATTGAAGCCATCAATCACTCCAAGGTGGCCGGTGTGCCGATCATCGTGGCGATCAATAAAATTGATAAGCCGGGTGCCGATCCCGAAAAAATTAAGCAGTCGCTGACCGAACACGGGCTTTTATCGGAGCAGTGGGGTGGCGACACGATTTTCTGTGAAGTGTCCGCCAAGAAGAAAATCGGTATTGAAGAGCTGCTGGAGCTGATTCTTCTGCAGGCCGACGTGATGGAACTCAAGGCGGATCCTGATTTGCCCGCGCATGGCATTATCGTAGAAGCCAAGCTGGACCGCGGCCGCGGACCGGTGGCTACCGTTCTGATTCAGCAGGGTACGCTGAGAGAAGGAGACGCTTTCGTTTCCAAAACCGAATCCGGCCGTGTCCGAGCGATGGTCAATGATCAAGGGCGTCGTGTGAAGGAAGCGGGTCCCGCCATGCCCGTGGAGGTCATTGGATTTTCAAGTGTACCCCAGACCGGTGCGGAATTTGTCTGTGTGGAGGATGAAAAAAAGGCCCGGAATATTTCCGATTACTGGATCAGAAAAACGCGGGAAAAAGAACTGTCCGCTTCCTCCAAAATCACCCTCGAGCAATTGTATCAGAAGATCAAGGAAGGCGTGAAAGATTTAAACGTCATTATCAAAGGTGATGTTCAGGGTTCTATTGAAGCGATTTCGGATGCCCTGAATAAGCTTTCCACCGAAGATGTTCAGCTCAAGGCCATACACAGTTCCACGGGAGCGATCAGCGAAACGGATATCATGCTGGCTTCCGCATCCAACGCGATTATCATCGGTTTCAATGTCCGGCCGGATGCCAGGGTGAGCGAACTTGCCGAGCAGGAAGGCGTGGAGATCAAACTATATGATATCATTTATAACGTCATCGCCGATGTGCGTGCGGCCATGGAAGGCCTTCTGGAGCCTGAATACAAAGAAGTGGTTCAGGGCCGGGCTGAAGTGCGTGAGCTTTTCCGTGTGCCCAAGATTGGAATCATCGCCGGCTGCCACGTGACGGACGGCAAAGTAACCCGTGCGGCAGGCATTAAACTGGTGCGGGATAGTGTGTCCGTTTTTGACGGCAAGATTCTTTCTCTGAAACGTTTCAAGGATGATGCCAGGGAGGTGCTGGCAGGGTTTGACTGCGGCATCGGCATTGAAGGCTATAACGACATCCATGTGGGCGATGTGATTGAATCCTATATCATTGAGACCCTGAACAGAAAACTGTAAGAAAGACGTGAAAAGATCATCATGGTCGTTGGCTATGGCATCGTTCGGCTGCGAATTCCGGAATCCGGTTCCTTGAAGGAAAAAAGAAGTGTTTTAAACAAGATTTTAAAACGTGCACAAAATGAGTTTAATATATCCATTGCCCAGATCGGCGATCTGGATGATCATCGTTTCGCGGAAATCGGCTTTGCGGTTACCGGCAATGAATCCCGTTTCATCAGCGGCAAGATCGATCACCTGCTCCGGTTTATCGGCGATTTGAATGTTGCAGAAGTGTTAAACTCGAAAACAGAAATTATGGTGGTTTCTAATTTTCTTGAAACGGCAGAATGGACAGAAGGCAAGTACGATGAATTTTAAAAGAGCGGACAGAGTGGGTGAACTGATTATGGCGGAAATGTCCGACATTCTGCTGAAAGTTGTCAAAGATCCACGCCTGCACTCAGTGACGATCACGGACGTCAAGGTGACGGATGATCTGCGCAATGCGCGGATTTATTTCGTTGAAATGGGGAAAGACGAATTAAATGAAGAGGTTCAGGCCGGTCTGAGTAAGGCTAAAGGTTTTGTGCGCCGAGAGCTGGGACACCGGTTGCAGTTGCGTTTTGTGCCGGATATTGTTTTTGTGCACGACAAGTCCTTCGGTTACGGAAACCATATTGAAAAGCTGCTGGCCGAGATCGCCAGACAGGAAGAAAAGCATGATTAAAGAAATTCTGGCAGCCATTTCTGCAGGGGAAAAATTTTTAATTACGGCCCACGTGCGGCTGGACGGAGATGCCCTTGGATCGGAACTGGCGCTTTATCTGATGCTGAAGGATTTAGGCAAGGAAGCGGTGATTTACAATCAGGATCCAACACCTGATCATTACAGGTTTTTGCCGGCCGCAGACCATATTGTTCACAAAATGGATCATATTGAAAAGTATGATGTCGGTTTCATTCTCGACTGTTCCGAGCTCGAGCGCGTGGGAAAAATATCAGGGGAAGTGGCCAAAATCAAAACGCTGATCAATATAGATCACCATGTTTCCAACGGAGGATTCTGTAAATTGAGGATTCTGGATCCCAAAGCCAGTTCCACGGGGGAACTCCTTTACCGTTTGATGCGCAGCATGCGTGCGAAGATGACAAAAGACATCTGCACCAATCTGTATGCGGCCATTTTAACGGATACGGGCGGTTTCCGCTATTCCAGCACGCATCAGGAGACACTCAGGACGGCAGGCGACCTGGTGGAAGGCGGTGCGGACCCGCAATGGATTTCCGAAAATATCTATGAGAGCGATCCACCGGCTAAACTTCTGCTGCTGTCCCGTGTTCTGCAAACGTTGACGCTGGATATGGAAAACAGAACAGCATCAATAGTTGTTACGAATCAACATCTGCAGGATACCGGTGCCAGGATGGAACATACCGACGGGTTCATCGATATCACGCGCACGGTCAAGGGGATCGACATCGCGATGCTCTATACTCAGATGGGTGAAAAACAATATAAGCTGAGCCTGCGTTCCAAGGGCAGGGTCAATGTGGAGATAATCGCCCGACAGTTCGGTGGCGGCGGGCACCTCAACGCGGCGGCATGCCGGATTGAAGGGGATATTGAAGAGATCAAATCGCGGGTCATGGAAGCTGTTAAAGCTTTGTAGGCGTTTATGAACGGTATTGTGGTGATTGACAAACCGGCGGGCCTGACTTCTCATGATGTCGTGAGCAAAGTGAAAAAGATTCTGGGAGCGCGTAAAGCGGGGCATACCGGAACGCTAGACCCAATGGCAACCGGTGTGTTGCCGGTCTGCCTCGATGAGGCGACAAAACTGGCGCAGTTTTTGACGGCGGAAAAAAAAACATATCGGGCGGCCATGCTCCTTGGGGTCGAGACGAACACACAGGACGTGGGAGGGGAGGTTAT
>JAQVLL010000113.1 GCA_028704195.1 Smithellaceae bacterium | reverse complement strand
GGATGTATTATTACGCAAAAACGCTGACTCAAATGAACCGTCCGGCAGAGGCGGAGGCTCTTTATAAAAAAATGACCATGCAAAAGCCGGAGTTTGAAGCGGCTTGGCTGAGTCTTGCTGCGCTTTACGAAAGCGAGAAAAAACATGATGAGGCCATTGCTGTTTATCGGGCTTATCTGGAAATAAACCCCGCCCGGATCATTTTTCGTGTGAAGATCGCGCAACAGCTGGTGAAAGCGAATAAGCAGTCACTGGCAGAAAAAGAGTTAAAAGAAGCTTTGCAGGTTGATCCCGCCAACCGGGATGTGCGAACCATGCTGGGGCTGTTATATTACGAAATGAAGCAGTTTGATGCGGCGGCGGCCCAGTTTTTGACGATTTTGCAGGCATTGCCCGGAGATGAAAAAATTCGCTATCTTTTAGCCAATACGCTGGAGCAAAAGGGTGATTTGCCTGCCGCGTTTACGGAGTATCAAAAAATATCCCCTGATTTTGAATTATATGCGAATGCTCAAGTCCTCGCAGCCATGATTCGCAAAAAAGAAGGCAGAATTGAAGAAGCCATTGCGGTTATGACCCGGGCCGTCGAAAAGAAAAACGATCAGGCAGCGCTGTATCTCTATTTGTCATCACTGTATGAAGAAAAGAAAGATATGAACGCAGCTGAAAAAACAATCCAGGAAGGGATCAATCGTTTTCCCCGTAATACCGATATGTATTATGTTCTGGGTACGCTTCAGGAAAAAACGAATCGCTTTGAGGAGAGCATCAAGTCGATGCGAAAAGTGCTGGACATTGATCCGCAAAATGCCGACGCTCTTAACTTTATCGGCTATACGTATGCCGACCGTGGCATTCACCTGGACGAAGCAGAGCAAATGATTGTTCAGGCCCTGAAGATCAAACCAAAAAACGGATATATTCTGGATTCCCTGGGCTGGGTTAATTTTAAAAAAAATCAATATGACAGCGCACTGATGCATCTCAAGGAAGCTC
Organism: Smithellaceae bacterium; assembly: GCA_028704195.1. Lineage (GTDB taxonomy): Bacteria > Desulfobacterota > Syntrophia > Syntrophales > Smithellaceae > UBA8904. The sequence goes on along the minus strand of JAQVLL010000113.1, from coordinate 5,757 downwards.
TGGAGATCTTGCCGGATGACCCTAATATTAACGAACATATGGGGGATGTGCATCTGAAGATCGGACGGGAGCGGGAAGCGCTGGAATATTACCGGAAGGCAGTGAAAATCGATCCTGATAACCTCAAGCTGAAAGAGAAACTGGAAAATCTGATCAACAAAAAATAAGGGATTCCCAGGATCTTGATCATCTCCCCTGAAAGTGTTTTTAAGATGTGTTTTTCCCGCACACGTGTCATACTGTTGTTTATCCTGTTAATTCTCGTCTACGGATGTGCTGCCGGGAAGCGTGTTTCTTTGCCTTTTGGGCCACCTGAAAAATCTTTAGCCATCGTGGCCCCGGTCCTTCAGGAAACAGACAGGATTGTGGCTACGGCGGAAATTGACCTGAAGACAGAGCAGGGACATTATCCGGTTCGGGCTGCATTGATTGTGCAGAAACCCTCCTATCTTCGCCTGGAGATACTGCCGGTGATCGGGACATCCGATTTATATCTATCGGCCACACCGGATCATCTGCAAATATTTATTCCGTCGAGGGAGGAATTTTATACAGGGAAGCCATCTGCTGAAAACCTGGCTCGTTTTTTACCATGGGGGTTCAATATTGAGGATATCGTAATGATTCTTTCCTGCGGTTTTCCCACCGCTTTCGGGAAGGATTCGGCCCGGGCAAGTGATCAGGAGGATGGCTTGACGAGATTGGATCTAAAAAGCTCCTCGGGCTTTTCTCAAACACTCTGGCTTGATAGAAACGGAAGAGTGGAAAAGCTGATCCGCCATGGCCCGGATGGCAGGGAAATATTGCAGGTAAGGTATGAGGATTACGCAGCAGAAAGCGGTCCGGCCGGAAAGATAACGGTTATTCGGACAGACCATGTGACAAGAATTTCTGTTAAATATACGGATCTGAAAGTAGTCAAATCAATAGATTATAACATTTTTGAACTTCCCGTTCCTGCAGGTATTCAACAAATCAGTTTAGATGAATAGTGATGCATGCAGATACTCTTTCGGATCTGGTTTGCCGACCGGAATGGATTGGTAAATGGCGGCATGTTTCCCCGTATAGCGCTATCGGGAAAAGACACAAGCAAGGGGGCTGGATGTGAGGCCCCCTTGCTTGTGTCCGGCAATCGGACAGACTACTTGATTTGCTGAAGTTTGGCACGCGCGGCCTTTGCCTGCTTGGTGTTGGGATAGTCTTTTATGATCTGCTGTAAAAGCAGACGCGCGCTTGCCTTGTCGCCCAGGCTTAAAAAGGAGAAGCCTTGCTTTAAAAGGGCATGAGGCACTTTGTTGCTGCTGGGGAATTTCTTGGTCACATTGTCATATTCCAGAATGGCTTTTTCGTATTGCTTTTCATTGAAAAAACATTCACCAATCCAGAACTGCGCGTTATCAGAATACTCGCCCGTGGGATAAGCGGCAAGAAAGCCTTGAAAGGCCTCCCGGGCTTTTGTGTAATGGCCGTTTTTAAACAGCTGATAAGCTGCCGCATACTGTGAAGCTTTGCTCTGTTTGTCGGAGGAAGGATCCTGTGGCAAAACTGAACCATCCATATCGCTGTATGAGTCTTTCTTGCTGATTTCCAGAAAATTTTCGATGAAATTGATTTTCTGGGAAAGCTGCTCCAGCCTTTTCTGATAGGAACTGTCTCCCCTCGCATCCGGGAAAGAACCCTTTTGCAGCGTTTCAACATATCCCCGCAACTGCTGAATTTGCTCGCGTAACTCCGACATGTCTGCACTGGTGTTGGCCTGCCCTTTTCGCATCGTTTCAATGGCCTGCTTTTGTTCTTCCTGCATCATTTGCATGCGGATATCCAACGCGGCAATTTTGTCCTCCACATCCCGATTTAATTCTGTACGGACATTTTTCAGGTCAGAGGACGTAGCACAGGATGTGATCAACACCACCATAACTGTGAATAAAAGATATAAATAACGTTTCACGGCTTTATCCTTTAATCCCGCTCACGCGGGACGAGCGTTAATTCTCCGTATATTACTTCGATATCATAACGTTCATTTCATGCCTCGACAGCTTGCTGCGAGGTGGTTGATCAATTCATTACTATTTTAAATGGAATTCCGCACGTCTGTTTTTAGCCCAGGCCTCTTCCGTGCTTCGGGGATCCAGAGGATTTTCTTCGCCATAACTGATGGCTTGCATGCGCGAGGCGTTGATGCCGAGATTGATCAGGTATCGTTTGGCTTCCTGAGCGCGTCTCTGTCCGAGAGCCATGTTATATTCTGCGGTGCCCCTTTCATCACAGTGCCCTTCAATGATGATGTTTCCACGCTTGTGGGTAAAGATTGTCGCATTGTGTTTGAGTGTGTCACGTGCGTCCGGACGAATGTTGGATTGATCATAGTCGTAATAAATATTTTGGGGAGTTAAAAGAGCCGCGTCTCTTGCTCTCATGGCAGCTTCCCGTTCTGCCTGTTCTCGTGCCCTGCGTGCAGCTTCGTCTTCCGCGGCTGCATCATCCCGTACAACCGCTGATTTATCCGCACAACCGCTGAATGTGGTTAAACAAAATGCGAAAACAAGGAATACCCCGATAAGTGTTAGATATTTTTTCATGATCCTCTCCTTTCACGATTTGAGAAAAAGTAGCTTAACGTTTATTATTTTAAACATATCTTACCGACCTGCGTCAATAAAAATAACATACAACTAAATGAAATAAGAGGTGTTTTCAGTAAGATGACACACAAATCTGATTTTTAGCATCCATTTCAAGTTTCAGAATAAACATGTTGCTTTCTATACGGCAAAGATTGAAAAATTACAACCCTCATAAAAAATCATTTTAATAAGGGAGACCAGGATGGCATGACCAGATGATTTGCGTTCTCGATAAGAACCCGTGTTTTCATGCCGTTGGAATTCATGATGCAGATGCGGCTTCTGCCACCCTGACGGGAACTGAAAACAATTTGTCTTCCGGAAGGAGACCACGACGGATATTCATTGTCCGCGTTGTCAAAGGTCATCTGCATCAAATTGCCGCCACTTTCATCAACAGTGAATATCTGATATCTGCCGCCAACAAGACCCTCATACGCTATTTTGCCGCCACGGGGAGACCAGGATGGCGATGTGTTGTATTTGCCGTGAAACGTGATTCTTCTCGCGCCGCCACCATTTGCATCCATGACAAAGATTTGCGGTGATCCGGAGCGGTTCGATACAAACGCGATTTTTTGTCCATCAGGCGACCAGGCCGGAGAAACGTCAATGGAATAGCTGCGGGTCAGGCGTTTGAGCTGCATGGTGTGAATATTCAGGACGTAAATATCTTCGTTGCCGTCTTTGCTCAGCGTCAGCAGTAGTTTTTTGCTGTCCGGTGAGAAGGAACCGCATAAATTCAGTCCTTCGAAAGAAGCAACGGTCCTTTCGCTTCCACTTTTCAAATTACGCAGATAAACCTGTGGCCGTCCCTTCTTGTATGATGTAAAAGCCAGATATTGACCGTCCGGTGACCAGCGCGGCGAAGTGACAATGCTCTGATGACCTGTCAGACTGCTCATGCCGGATGCGTCGTAATTCATCGAGTAAATATCGGAGCCGGATTTTCGTTTAATGATAAAAGCAATTTTCGTATCAAAGTCTCCTGCGTCGCCGGTCAGCGCCATCAGGATATCGCGGGCAATGGCAAGTGCAATGGATTTTGTGTCGCCGCTTGAATTCGAATATCTTTTATTAAAAAGCATTTGACCCCGTGCTACATCATACAGGCGGCTCTCGGCAACCGTGTCTTTTCCCTGAACGGTCAGGTCGCCTCGAACCAGAAAATCCGCACCAATGGCTGTCCACTCCGGGAAACGGATCTTTTCGGGATATCCGGGTTCAACGCCTTCTAAAAAGCTTTTTTTGTCCAGGATTTTAAAAATCCCCGTCATGTCAAGATAGTTTTTGACGTCATCGGCAATGACGGCATTGAAGCCCGAAGGTGCGGATGCCCCCGTATTTTTATTTTGAAAATCACAAATCGCGATGGGGAATTGTTGAAAACCGGGTGCGTCAATATCAATATAGACTTTGGCGACCGCGGCACTGTGTGTGCCGTAGATTGTAAGGAAAGCAAGAAGGATCAGTATTTTTAAAAGATAGTTTCTGTCCATAAGCATTCATCATCCATCATTGAATTTGTTCAGCGGAAGTCCTCGGAGTGAAACCGGATGCCGAAGTCGATGAAAGTGTCGTTTACCCATCCCGCAAGCGGAGGGAAGGGAGCGGATTTTTTAACCGCGCGCATGGCGGATTCATCAAAGTATGAATTGCCGGAGCGTTTTTCAAAGTCGATGTACTCCAGTGTTCCGCTCCGTGCTATTCTTACCTCGACGATGGTTTCAACGTTGTCTTTCGGCATCATCGTCGGCGGCAATGTCCAGTTCTTTTTGATTTTGGCCCAGACAAAACGGCTATACTCGTCTATTTTAGACGAATTGGCAGACGACGATGCCGCACCAATACGACCGCTTGCAGATCCGTAAGGAACTCCCGGCGTTTCGCCGGCGCCGGTTTTAGCAAGCTCTTTTCGCCGCAGGGCATCGATTTTCTTCTGAACAGCCGCCTTAGAATGTTCCTGCCGGCGGATGGCATCAATTTTTTTTTGGAGATCCGCCTGCCTGATATCTTTGCTTTTATCTGTAATGATATCCTTAACCGTTTCTTTCACGGGGTCTTTTTTTTTAATCAGTCCGACGTCTGGAGGGGATTCCGTCTTTCGCTTAAGAATGACGGGAGGTTCCGGAGCGGGAGGCTGAAAAAGGTCTTTTGGCATGGATGTCCCCCGTGGTGGTTGCAGAACTTCGGGGCCCACGAGCGCGACGGAATAAGGGGCACCGAAGGTCAGCTGTTTTGATGTCCCGGGTACGGTGATGATGGCGGCAATCGCAATCAGGTGAAGAAGCAGGGAAGCGAAAAACATTTGGTAGGGACTGCCGGTGTTTCCGAAGGAGCTTTTATGGAGCATCCGGGATGTCATTTCATGTCCTCAGGCGGTTCTGTAATCATGCCCAGTTTGTCAACTCCTGCTTTGCGTATTTCCGACATGACTTCAACCACAAAACCATAAGAAACATTTTTATCGGCTCGCAGGAAAATCTCGCGGTCAACCCGCTGTTCAAAAATGGCGGCGAGTTTTGTGTTGAGATCCTGCAGAGACATCTGTGTTTTATTTAGAAAAATTTCTTTGTTTTCGTTAATGCTCAGAATCAGTTTTTCTTCCGCGAGATCAATAGTTTTTGACTTGACGCGCGGCAGGTTGACATCGATTCCCATGGAAAGCATTGGTGCCGTCACCATGAAAATGATGAGAAGCACAAGCATGACGTCGACGAGCGGAGTGACGTTGATGTCCGCCATGGATTTATTTTCGGAATTTCTTCTGCGTGCATACCGCATGATATTATATCCTGAACGATCCTATTTACTGATCAGATGGCGTTCGACGATATTTAAAAATTCGTCGGCAAAATTATCCATTTCCTGTACCATCGTTTTGGACTTGTTCAAAAAGTAATTGTAGAAAATGACGGCCGGGATGGCCGCAGCCAGACCTGCCGCCGTTGCAATGAGTGCTTCCGAGATGCCGGGAGCTACAACGGCCAGTGTTGCCGAACCGCGCGCGCCGATGGCTTTGAAGGTTTCCATAATTCCCCAAACCGTACCGAATAGCCCGATGAAGGGACTGGCAGAGCCTGTTGTGGCCAGAAATCCGAGAGAGCTTTCAAGTTTGGTCATT
>JAQVLL010000112.1 GCA_028704195.1 Smithellaceae bacterium | reverse complement strand
ACGACTGACCTGGGGGTATCATTTCATATTTAATAAGATTGAGGTAATGGAAACCTCTCGTGGATGCACCCGTGACTGCAATTTTTGCTGTATGCGACACATGTACGGCCGATCCTATCGTACATATCCGATCGAGCGCGTCATCGACGATCTGGATTATGTATACAACGTCAAGAAAACTCGCATGATTTTTCTTGTTGATGATAATCTTGTCTTGAATCCAAAGTGGGTGAATGAAATTTGCGAAGCCATCATCAAAAAAAATTATAAGAATTTAAATCTGATTGTCCAGTCGGATTGCATTTCCGTTGCTAAAAACGAAGATACAGTTCGCAAAATGAGCCGGGCGGGATTCCGGGCAATGTTTCTGGGAATTGAAAATGTTTCCGCGGATCATCTGGATGCATTGGGCAAAGCCGACGTGGTTAATGTATCCAAACAGGCTATTGATCTCTGTCATAAATACGGCATCATGGTTATTGGAGGGGCCATCTTCGGTCTTCCTGACGATGATGAAGAAGCCATTCGTAAAAATTATTATTTCCTGAAGAATAGCGACATTGACGCTCTCTATTGTCAGATTTTAACCCCATATCCCATGACACCACTCCGGCAAAATCTTCTCCACGAAGGTCTTGTCAGCAATCCCGCTCAGTATTGGAAATATAATGGTTTGTGGGCCAATGTCAGCACACGACATCTTTCCGCGGAACAGCTGCAATACTTTTGCTGGTATTATCGTCAAACAATAATCGGCTGGTGGACGCCGTCTGTTTATATCGAGAATCAAGGCTTTAAACTGATGTCAGTCTGGCAGTATATCCTCAAGCCGTTAATGCGGTTTTTCTACAAGCGAAAAGTGCACAGAATCGGTTGGGAAGGACTTTACGAAAAACACGTGGAGCATCTGCAACGCATTAACCAGTTTGATAAGCTCTGAGAATGGTTCAGCGCATGTCGCCTCGTTTTCACCATACCGCCACTTCCATTGCCCGTTTAAATTTCCACCGACAGAAAGGAGCTGCCGGCCCTCATTTTCCGCCGGCCATCCTGGCCCACGAATCCCTCAGCGCAACAACCCGATTGAAAACCGGTTTACCGGGTTCGGCATCCGGATCAACGCAAAAATACCCCAGCCGTTCGAACTGATACTGGCTTCCCGGTACGACGTCTTTCAGACTTGCCTCGACATAGGAGGTGTTCAGGATCTCCAGAGAGTCCGGATTCAGATACTGTAAAAACTCTTCTTCCCCGCCCGGATCCTGAATGCTGAAGAGCCTGTCGTAAAGGCGCACTTCTGCGGGCAGGGCATCCTGCGCCGAAACCCAGTGGATTACGCCCTGTACCTTTCGTCCGTCGGCCGGAGGTCCGTTTTGGGTTGTTGGATCATAAGTGCAATGCAGCTCGACCACTTCGCCGTCCTCATTTTTTACCATGCTTTCATATTTGATGACATAGGCATTGCGAAGGCGCACTTCCCGACCCGGTCCGAGACGATGGTATTTTTTGGGCGGGTCCTCCATAAAGTCGTCGCGTTCGATATAAAGTACCCTGGAAAAGGGAACCTGCCTCGACCCGAGCTCGGGACGCTGTGGATGGTTCTGACACTCAAATTGTTCAGACCGGCCTTCGGGATAATTGTCGATGACAACCTTCAGGGGACGTAAAACACACATCACCCGGAGTGATTTTTCATTCAAATCCTCGCGGACACAGTGCTCCAGCAGGGACACATCGATGAGGTTGTCGTTCTTGGCCACGCCGATTTCGGCGCAGAAGTTACGGATGGCCTCGGGAGTGTAACCCCGACGGTGCATCCCCGTCACGGTGGGCATACGCGGATCATCCCAGCCCCGCACATAGTTCTTTTTCACCAGCTCAATGAGCCTGCGCTTGCTTAAAACCGTGTAACTTAAATTCAGACGGGCAAATTCGATCTGTCGCGGCCGGTTTCCTTCAATGAGTTTTTCCACGATCCAGTCATAAAGGGGACGGTTGTTTTCGAACTCCAGGGTACAGATGGAATGGGTAATTCCTTCCAGGGCATCGGAAAGGCAGTGGGCAAAATCATACATCGGGTAGATGACCCATTTGTCTCCCGTCCTGTAGTGAGGTTCCCGCTTGATTCGGTAAAGCACGGGATCCCGCATGACAATATTCGGAGATGTCATGTCGATCTTTGCCCGGAGGGTATGAGCACCGTCAGCGAACTCGCCCTGCCTCATCCGGACAAAAAGGTCCAAATTCTCTTCCACCGAACGGTTTCGATACGGGCTTTCCTTCCCCGCTTCGGTGAACGTTCCCCGGCTTTCCCGCACCTCGTCGGCGCTCAGGCTGCACACATAGGCGTTGCCGGTTTTGATCAATTCCACCGCAAAGTCATAAAGTTTCTCAAAATTATCGGAGGCGTAAAAAAGACGGTCTCCCCAGTCAAATCCCAGCCACCGGACATCGCGGATAATGGACTCGACATATTCCATGGATTCTCCCATCGGATCCGTGTCATCCATCCTCAAATTGCAGGTTCCGTGATATTGCGCGGCAATGCCGAAGTTGAGGCAAACCGATTTGGCATGGCCGATATGGATGTAACCGTTAGGTTCGGGTGGAAAGCGTGTGGCAATACGTCCCTCGTGTTTGTTTTCCCGGAGGCCTTCTTCGATGATGTCCCGGATAAAATCGTTCTGGTTTAGGTTTACCGGTTGTGTCATAACGTAAAAAAACTCCTTATGCAATTTGAATTCTTAAGAACCCGGAACAACGAACGGATGCCCCGTTATGAATATCGGCGCCGTTGATCTTCATGACCAAACCGTGTCATTTTGTCATGGGCGTTCCGGGGGTATGGTCTACCGGTCGTTTTGGAGCAAATCAACACCCGATTGCTTTTTTCAGATTATCCATCTCCATGTTGCCGCCGGACATAATCATCACCACCCGTTTGCCGGAAAGCCTGTCCCTGATTTTGTAAGCGGCCGTCGGCGATACGGGTCCAGCAGCTTCCGCCAGATTATGTGTGGTGTTGAGCGCCATTCTAACTCCTCCGAGTATCTCAGCTTCGGTCAGGAGAACAACATCGTCGATGGTGCTTTTCAGGATCACATACGGCAGATGAAATACCGTTCTTGCGGCAAGTCCGTCGGCAATGGTATGGGCTTCATCCAGGGTTACAATTTCCCCTTTCTTCCATGAATGATAGAAAGACGACGCGTTTTGAGGCTCCACGCCGATGATCTCGATATCCGGCTTGATCGCACGTGCGGTCTTTAAAAGAGATGCGCATCCCGCTCCGCCGCCTATGGGGCAAATAAGGGTATCGGCCTGGGGCAGGTCTTCCAGAATTTCCAGCCCCATAGTCGCGATACCATTTAAGATTTCCGGTTCGTTTCCCTGCTGGACATAATAATAACCCGCACTGTCCACCAGTTCCTCACAGTATGACTGGGCATCGTAGAAATCTTCACCGTGGACAATGACCTCCGCACCATAGCTTTCTATGATTCTGTTAATCTCCGGATTGTTGTTCTCCGGCACCACCACCGTGCAGGGAACATGAAACCATTGTCCGGCCCAGGCCATCGCCAGGCCGTGATTGCCTCTGGTCGCCACAAGGATTCCGATTTCCAGTTCTTCCCCGGACATGTGATGAAAAAAATTCAGCGCGCCCCGAATCTTGAACGATCCTGTCGGATTGTGGTTTTCATGCTTGACAAAAGCTTCACAGCCCAGAAGCCGGGAAAGTTCCGAATAGCAGATCAGATTCGTCCGGTTGAGGTATCTGGAAATAACCGATTTTGCCATTAACGTGTTTTTCAGATTGACCTGCTCGCTCATCACTTCGTATTTTTTCTGCATACGTGTATCCTCCTTGAACATTGCCAGCTTATCTTTTTTACGTCTGTTTTTCCACTGCCATCTGAAGAACTTTTCTCACCTCGCGGGGAGGGAATCAGCCCGTGTGCCTGATCATCATTTCCGCATAGCGTTCGGCGGCCCCCCTATTGGCAAGAACAACCGCCCGGCCGCGTTCGCCACGTCTCCGGGCATCCTGCGGATCAGCCAGAATCTTTAACATGCCCTCGGACAATTCCCGGGCATCGCTAACGCGCATGCCTGCTCCGGCGTCTTCCAGAAGCACCGCCTCCTGACTGAAGTCTTCCATGGACGGCCCATAAAAAATCACCCTGCCCCAGGCGGCCGCTTCCAGAATATTCTGACCGCCTTTCGGAACCAGCGAACCGCCGCAATAGACGATCGTCCCCAGCGAATATATTTTGAAGAGTTCGCCAATCACATCGACAACAATTATCTTTTCGTTCCGGCGCGGACGCCCGTCGCGGATCTCCGTAAAGGTGATTATATCATTCAACCCCGCCTGGCGCAAAACACCGATCACGTCACGGGTTCGCTCGATGTGTCGCGGCACCAGAATTAATCTGAATTCGGGATAACGCGCAAGCAGTTTTTTATAGGCTTCAATGACAGCGCCTTCTTCGCCGGGGTGCGTACTTCCCGCAACAAGGAATTTTTCATGATTTTGAACCTGCAAACGCGACGCGATGTCTTTGCGGAGGGCTGGTGACGCCATCGCCGCCAGGGCGTCATACTTGGCGTTGCCCAAAACCTTGATTTTCCCCGCCGCCATTCCAATGCCGGCAATTCTTGACGCGTCAATTTCGGAAATCATCCCGGCTTCAGTAATATTCTCAAGAATCCGCCGCCAGAAAAACCCCGTCTTCTGATATTTGCCAAAAGAACGGGGGGAAATCCTTCCGTTAACAATCAAAGACGAAATACCGCGTCTGTTGCAGGCAGCCAGAAAGTTCGGCCACAGCTCCGTTTCCACAAGGGCAAAGACATCCGGACGAACAAGATTCAGTGTCTTATGGACGGCAAACGGAAAATCCAGCGGAAAATAGATAAAGGCATCAGCTTCTTTGACAAGTCCTTTGGCCATATCCTGACCGGTTTCTGTTGATGTTGAAAAAACAACCTGCACGTCCGGACTTCTTTTTTTTATGGAAGCAACAATCGGGGCGGCGGCCGTCACTTCGCCTACGGAAACGGCGTGAATCCAGACGCGCCTGCCTTCTTTCAGTCCGGCGAGGATAGACTCCTGTCTCCCGCCGAACCTCTGGACAAAACTGTTGCGGTATTTACCGGTGATCAGCATTTTCAAGGGGAAAAATATAAGCCCGGGCACAGCGGCAATCAGTAAAAGAATATTATATAAAAATCTCATGGGCGCATATTCAAATTTTTCTCAAGCCGTGTCAAGAAGAAAGGCACGAGGAGGCTATTAGACTGTAGACTATTAGCTTATCGGGTGAAAAGGAATGGGAGCAAAGCGCCTTACAAATTATCCTAACAGCCTAAGGACTACAGCCTAATAGTCTCTATTGGTTGACAGTTGCAATGCTTTGGTATATGTAATCTACAATAGAGGAGAAAATTCCATGAAACTGATTGCCCCTTCAATCCTCTCCGCCAATGGAGCAAAACTGGGCGAAGAGATTACCGCGGTGGAAAAAGCCGGCGCGGACTGGATTCACGTGGACGTCATGGACGGTCATTTCGTCCCCAATATTACCATGGGGCCGGCCATTATCGGCGCCTTGCGCAAATACACCACACTGCCATTTGACGTGCATCTGATGATCAAGAATCCGGACGGGTATATAGAATCCTTCGCCGCTGCAGGAGCAGATTACATTACCGTCCACACGGAAGCATCCATCCATCTTCATCGTACTGTGGAACTTATCAAAAATACGGGAAAAAAGGCGGGCGTTTCTTTAAATCCGGCAACGCCGCTTTCACAAATTGAAGAAATTCTTCCTGATATTGACCTTCTGCTGATTATGTCGGTCAATCCCGGATTCGGAGGACAACGGTTTATCAAAAGTTCTCTGGATAAAATCACACGGGCAAGTGCGATGATGGCGAAGCTTCCGCAAAAGCCCCTGCTGGAAGTGGATGGCGGTGTAACCCTTGCGAATATCGCATCCCTTGCACAGGCCGGTGCAGATGTTCTTGTCGCGGGCGCCGCGGTATTCGGCACTGCCGATTACGAACAAACCATCGCCGCCCTGAAGGCAGCGGCCAACGGTAGTTAATTCCCTTTCTCCGGCATGAAAATAAACGGCGGCCCCGCTTGAACGTTGGCCACCGTATGATCCCTTCATCTTTTGTTATTTCTTGCCGTAGTCATAGACACCACGGCCGGATTTTCGCCCGAGGTTACCGGCACGAACCAGTTTCCTCAAAAGAGGCGACGGCCGGTATTTATCACCCAGTTCCCGGTGCATCCCTTCACAAATCCGAAGCTGCGTATCCAGACCAATCAGGTCGCCCAGTGCCAGGGGCCCGATGGGGTGATTACAGCCAAGCTGCATCGCTTTATCAATATCTTCAGCCGTGGCAAGGCCTTCATCCAGCACAAAGAAAGCCTCATTAATCATGGAGCATAAAATCCTGTTGACGACAAAAGCCGGCGCTTCATTTACCATGACGACTTCCTTGCCGATTTTCCTGCCCCAGGCTTTGGCTATCTCCACCGTTTCGTCTGATGTCTGCTGTCCGCGGATCACTTCCAGCAGGCGCATCACCGGAACGGGATTGAAAAAATGCGTTCCGATAAAACGATCCGGACGTTTGGTGATCGAGGCCATTTCCGTAATGCTCAGACCCGAGGTGTTGGTAAAAAACAGGCAGTGCGAGGGAACGACCTCTTCGAGTTCGGCATAGACTTTCTTTTTCAGGTCCATCAGTTCAATAACGACTT
>JAQVLL010000111.1 GCA_028704195.1 Smithellaceae bacterium | reverse complement strand
ATGACCATTCCGATACCATCGGGCGTACTGATTTGTTTAAAAGACATCCCTAGCAGTTCCTCTTCAGTATATCCGCTATTTTTACAGGATGAAGGATTAACGAACGTAATATTTCCCCTGATATCCACTTCAAAGTAAACGTCCTCCATATCTTCGAGGATGGTCCTGTATTTCTCTTCACTTTCACGAAGAGCATCCTCCACCTGCTTACGCACGGTGATATCCTCTAATAACGCGACAATATAATCCACCGTACCGTCCTGTTTGCGGACACACCCGACCGCCAAACTGGTCCATATAACCTCACCGTCCTTACGGATAAAACGTTTATCAATGATGTAGCTTTCAATTTCTCCGTTTAAAACTCGATTGAATTGTTTAACATCAACAGGAAGATCATCGGGGTACGTCAATTCAGACCAACTCATGCCTTTGAGTTCCTGAACTGAGTACCCCAGAATGTCTGACAGGCGATTATTGACTTCAATCCAACCTTTCTCCGGAGACGTAATGGCAATACCGATAAGAGACAATTCAAAGTAACTGCGAAAACGTGCCTCACTTTTTCTTAGTGTCTCCTCCGCTCTTTTCCGTTCTGTGACATCTCGTATGATAATACTTGTTTTCTGCTGACCATTTATATCGGTGAAAATTGTCGATGTGATGTCTGCAGGAAATTTTTCGCCGTTGGCTCGAATCATTGTGATTTCGGCATGCACTCCACCCGCCTGGGCCCGTTCTTCCAATGCCGTTTGCAAACGCGGGTCGGTAACATCTACCAAACCATTACGCCCGACGGCTCTGATTTCATCCACTGACCTTCCGAACATCACACAGGCAGCTTTGTTGGCCTCCAAGATGGAACCATCAGGATTAGTCAAAAAAATTGTATCCTGTGAATGTTCAAATAGAGAACGATACTTCTCTTCCAAAATCTTTGAATTCTGATTCGCAATTTCCAGATCCGATATCTTCTTTTCGAGCTTTTTGAAAAGAGCTTCATTGTGCTGCCTTAAAAAATCCATTTCTTCATCATGGGATTTTGTGTCCGCCGTTTTAATGGTTTTCTTCTCTTTCAACAAATCAGACAAAAGTTGGAGCAAGATGTCCGGCTCCTGGGGTTTGATAATGAACCGGTTGGCGCCAAGACTAAGAGCAAATTTTTCGTCCTTTGCATCCGTGTAAGTGGCCGTATAAAAAACAAACGGGATCTGTTTCAGGGTATCATCCAGTTTACATGCCCGGCACAGGGTGTACCCGTCCATCACCGGCATCAGGATGTCCGAAACTATAAGATGCGGAGGATTTAAACGCGCCTTGGCCAGGGCTTCTTCACCGTTTTCCGCCGAGACCACCTCAAAACCGTGTCCATTGAGAAGAGTTTTCAGAAAATAGAGATTATCTCGATTATCATCAACAATTAGAATGAGTGCAGACATGGTCAGGTCCTCCCTGCTTTACGAGTCCATCATCCTCCGGAGTTGACCGGGCAATGAAAAAGCTGAAAATTCCAGGTTTAAAGAAAACGTCCATCCGACGCGCTGCACGATACATGCATGACAGCAAAAAAGTTTATGATTTGTGTAAATATTAACGTATACCGACAGGGAACGCAACCAGATTATAGGAGCCTTTATATCATTTTTTCAAAACCGGCCGAGATGTTTTTCAGCCGATGTTCCGACTCCTCCCGCGTGGATTCACACACCGCATAATATATCTTGATCTTCGGTTCCGTTCCTGAAGGACGAATGCAGATCCATGCCGAATTTTCCAGGATAAGCTTGATCGCGTCAGCAGCAGGAAGCTCAACATCTGTGACCGTTCCGTCAGCTGCGGTTCTCTTGCGCGAAAGGTAATCCTCTGTATACTGCACCTTCAGATCGCCAACCCTGGCAACCGGTTTTAAGCGCAGCCCCGCCATGATCGACTTCATTTTCTCCATGCCGTCAAGCCCCTTGAAAACAATATTCTTCACCCCGTCAAGATAGTAACCGTGAGCCTGGTACAACATTTCCAGTACGTCAAGCAGGCTTTGGTTTTGCTTGCGGTAATACTGTGCCGCCTTGCATAAAAGGAGAGCACCGAGCACGCCGTCTTTATCGCGGGCAAACGTACCGGCCAGGAAGCCGTAGCTTTCCTCAAACCCGAAGATGAACCCGTCATTGGTCTGTTCATTCTTTTTAATGAGCTCGGCAATAAACCGAAAACCCGTCATTACCGTGTAAGAGTTAACGCCGTAATACCGTGCGATGGCGTCGGCCATGTCGGTAGAGACAAAAGATTTGACGATGTAATCCGACGGCCGGAGCAACCCCGAGGACCGTCGCTTTTCAAGCAGGTAATTGACCAGCAGACAGCCAATCTGATTTCCCGTCAGCATCACATAAGTGCCATCCTGACGTCGGAGGGCCGCTCCCATACGGTCCGCGTCTGGGTCCGTGCCGATCGCCAGATCCGCTTCCAGGCGGCCGGCAAGGGCAAGGGCCATCTTCATCGCGTCCGGGTCCTCCGGGTTGGGGGAATTCACCGTCGGGAAAAGACCATCCGGCATCCTCTGTTCCTCAACAATGAAAAGGTTCGCAATCCCGGCGGCAGGGAAAACATGCTCTGCCGTGCGCAATCCCGCCCCGTGCAGCGGTGTATAGACAACCTTCAGGTTTTCGGCAGGCTCATCACCACAGAGGGCGACCATGCTCTCATAATAAAGCCGGTCAATCTCTTCGCCGATCTCACGGATCATGCCTGTCTCCACCCCCTCCTGATAACCAATCCTTTTGATATCCTTAAAAGGGTCCAGCCTCCGTATGCTCTTCATGACTTCCAGGCTTTCTTCGGGACCCAGCTGCCCCCCGTACGGGGAATACACTTTGTATCCGTTGTATTCCCGGGGATTGTGACTGGCCGTGATGACGACGCCGCCGTCCGCTTTCAGATGCCGGACGGCGAAAGATAATTCGGGCACACTCGTTAGCTGTTTGAAGATACAGGCCTGAATGCCATTGCCCGCAAACACACATGCCGTTTCCCTGGCAAATTCCAAGGAGAACTGCCTCGAGTCATAGGCGATGACCATGCATCTGCCTGACTTGCCGCCAGTCAGCAGATAATCGGCCAGACCCTGTGTCGCGCGGCCGATAACATAACGGTTCATGCGCATTGTCCCGGCGCCGAGGATCCCCCGTAACCCCGCCGTGCCGAAAGGCAGATCGCCGATAAAACGCTCCCTGATCTGTGCATCATCATCCTGGATGGCTTCGAGTTCCTTTAACAGGTATTCTTCCTTAACCGAGGCCCTCCAGCGTGAATAGGTTTCCTGGTAACTCATCATCATTCCCCCAAATGGTCTTGCTCTTTTCTATATCGCCCGTGATTCCTCTCCTTGTCAGGCAATTTTCAGCCAGACACCGCTTAGAGCTTTCATCTTCATTTCCAGCAGGGCTTCGATGAGCGTGTACCGGGTCCCGCTCATCATGCAGCCAACCGTACCGTTCAACACGGAACGCAGTGATCTCTGGTGTTCCCCGTCAAAAAGCGGATTTCTGCCCTGCAAATCAAATACAACATGCCGTGATGTATCCGCCCGATTGACCGCGACAAAATAGACGCCATTCCCGGCTGGCCGGCCCAGCGCGTCAAGGCCGCCGATCACGTAGCGCAGCACGCCGATACAGTCGCTGTGGGGGGCGAAGAACACAGCGTGTCCTGTCTGCATGGCGTCTGCCGAATTGCGCAGCTGCGCCAGCTGTTGATAATCTTCAGTCAGGTCGTATGGCGCTTCGGTAAAAGGCTCCCGGTTGAAGGGATCGAGAAAACCGTTCATACCTTTCTCATCTCCGTAATAGACGCAGGGCACACCGGGAAGGCAATACTGCAGCATCGCTGCCAGCCGCTGGCGCCTGGAACCTTTTTTGTTCTGGCTGTCACTGATCCTGAAAGAGGCCTGCTTTACCCGTGAAAGCTCATGAGGATCAATACGGACACTGAGTGCGGTGCGCACCCGCTCCACATCATGCGAAGAGAGCAGGTTCATGAGCGCGTAGTACATTGGACGAGGATAATTGGCCGCCTGATCTACCAGAAAGTTTTTCAGATCGCAGGCGTCTGATACCCCGTTGAGAAAACCGATCACCGCATTGCGCAGCGGGTAGTTTGTTACGGAATCGAGCATTCCACCCAGCGCGTAATTGCGCCTGGCCCCATAACTGTGTTTTGTTGTCGCATTTTCCCATACCTCGCCGATCATCACAGCTTCCGGATCCGTCTCACGCGCCGCCCGATACATCATGGCCAGCACGTCGTCAGGAATCTCGTCAGCCACGTCTAGACGATACCCCTTTGCTCCGGCCCTGAGCCAGTGCCGGATGACGCTGTCTTCGTCCTCAATCACAAAACGCTGCCAGCCGGGGTCGTGTTCATTGACCTCGGGCAGTGACGTAAATCCCCACCAGCAACGGTAACGATCGGGATAATGCTCAAAAGTGTACCACGGGTAATACTCCGATTCCGGACTGTTTACAGCGCCTTGTCCTTCGTATGTTTTCTCCCGGTTGAAATAAATGCTGTCTGAACCGGTATGCGAAAAAACACCATCCAGAATAATGCGGATGCCCATGCAGGCTGCGCAGCGGCACAGCGACTCAAAATCCGCGACCGTGCCCAGGACCGGGTCGATGCTGAAGTAATCGGCGGTATTGTATCGATGGTTGGAAGCCGCTTCAAACACCGGATTCAGGTACACGACGCTCACACCGAGTCCCTGCAAATATTCGAGGGACTCTTCGATGCCCTTCAGTGTCCCCCCGAAGTAATCGCAGGGATTGTAGTTTTTCTCCCCCGACAGCGGGGTAAATAGGGGTTTATCCTCCCATTTCTCGTGAGAAAAAACGCGACGGCCCTTTGAGCGGTGATACTCGATGCCTTTTTCTGCCGTATGGTCATTGCTACGCCGGAATCGATCAGGGAAGATCTGGTACATTACGCTCTTCTGAAACCATGCGGGGACCTCGAAATCGGAATCGTACACCGTTAGCTGATACGCGGGCGGAGGCGCGCTGTAGACACAGCCCATTCCCCCTTTGCGCCCACCGTTGGCGCCGTAATAGCAGAGTTTACCACCGACTTTGACCGTAAAATAATACCAGTACACACCGGACACGACCGGCGCGCTGATCTGCACCTGCCAGTATTCGCCCGACTGCTGCATGAGATATTCCTCGCGGCTCCCCTCGCCGAACAAAAACAGATAAACGCCTTCCACGTTTTCCAGCCTTGTATGGAAGCGCAGTGCCACCGGCATTCCGGCGGTCACCGCCCCGACCGGATCACGGAATTCACACAGGGTTGAATCGTGCAGCATTTCCTTTCTGTAATTGATCAACATCAGCGGGTGTCCTTTTCATCTTTTAAATGGAATCGAGCCCCCAGATCATCCGGTTATAGTCATCGATTGTCCTGTCCACGCTGAAATAGCCCGCGCTCGCCGTATTGACGACGGCTTTTCTTGTCCAGGAAGACGTTTCGCTGTATGCAGCCATTACTTTTTCAAACGCTGCTCGGTAGGCATCAAAATCATACAGCAGGTAATATTTGTCCGCGCGGTCATAGTCTCCAAACAACAGAGACCGGTAAATATCCTGAAACTGATCTTTGCCGACCCCGGGCAGTGTGCCATCCACCAGGCATGATACAGCCTCCCGGATATCCTCATTCCGGTCAAAATAGTCCTTCGGATTATAGGTGCTTTCCGTCCC
This sequence comes from Smithellaceae bacterium, assembly GCA_028704195.1. GTDB lineage: Bacteria > Desulfobacterota > Syntrophia > Syntrophales > Smithellaceae > UBA8904. The sequence continues at coordinate 1,052 of JAQVLL010000111.1, read as the reverse complement.
GATCCGGTCAATCTCTTTGGCTCCGGCACCGAATATGAAGATATTGTCTGCTCCCACCCTATCAAATATCTCCACGTTCGCGCCGTCCATCGTTCCCAGCGTCACGGCGCCGTTGAGCATAAATTTCATATTGCCCGTGCCGGACGCCTCGCAACCTGCCGTTGATATCTGTTCGCTGATATCTGCAGCGGGAATCAGGTGTTCAGCGAGTGTGACATTGTAATTCTCCAGAAAAGCCACCCTGATGATGTCCTTCGTGCGCGGATTTGATTCCACGAGAGCGGAAACCACGTTGATCAAATGGATGATGCTCTTTGCCCTCCAGTAGGCCGGCGATGCCTTGGCGGCAAACAAAAACGTTACCGGTCGTGGCAGGGCATAATGATCATCGCCGGCAAAACGACGATACAGATATAAAATGTGCAACACTTTCAAAAGCTGGCGCTTATATTCATGCAGTCTTTTTGCCTGGACGTCAAAGACCGCCCCGGGATCAAGAACAATCCCCTGTCTTTTTTGCACATATTCGGACAGGCGCTTTTTGTTGAGCTGCTTGACATGCGCAAAATCGTCCAGAAATCGCCTGTCATCCACAAACGGCTTGAGCCTTTCCAGCTCACGACAGTCACGGATAAATTGATCGCCGATATGATCGCAGATCAGCTCGCACAGGGCAGGATTGGCCGCCGCAAGCCATCTTCTCTGAGTGATTCCGTTGGTAATGGCTGTGAATTTGCCCGGGAACATCACATAGAAATCACGGAAGGTCTTTGTTTTCAGAATTCTGCCGTGAAGCTGCGAGACACCGTTGACCTTGCGGCAAACCGCAACACACAAATTGGCCGTGCGAACTTCATCGTAAGCGATAATGGACATGCGGGCTATCTTGTCACGGTCATCCAGATAAGTCTTTAACAGCCGTTGTCTGAAGCGTTCGTCGATTTCAGAAACAATCGCGTAAACACGCGGCAGCATCGATTTAAACAATTGCTCGGGCCACGCTGCCAGAGCTTCCTGCATAACCGTGTGATTGGTATAGTTGAACATCCGGC
>JAQVLL010000110.1 GCA_028704195.1 Smithellaceae bacterium | reverse complement strand
GATCATGATCGAGTCACGGGTTCGAACGCTTGGACAAACCGGTGTGGAGATGGAAGCACTGACAGCGGTTAGCGTTGCCGCACTGACCATCTATGACATGTGCAAGGCTGTGGACAGGGAAATGATTATCAGCGATATTCTGCTTTTGACAAAAAGCGGCGGCAAAAGCGGTAATTTCATCAGGAAACCGGCAAAATAATCAGGGGACAATCCTTGGAACAGGTTTATAAAATTCAGAAAGACTTTATTATTCCTTTTCTTACAGCGGTTGTTCTTTTATTTGTTCTTCTGGTTTTAAGCCTGTTCAGTGACGAATCCTGGGAAAAAATACTTCTAGCCTGCTTTTTCATCATCACCATGATGATTGGCATTGAAGCCCTGGAAAGGGAGGTTGCCGTATCCGAAAACGGATTGCGCATACGAAAATTTTTCCGCACAAAAAAATTCACCTGGGCGGAAATCACTCATCTGGGCGTTGTCATCGTACACAACAAGGCCTACTTTCTTTTGACGACGACCAGAGGGTTTTACATATTGTCCAATCTTCTGGAGGATCATACAACACTGATCCGGTTTCTGGCAGGAAAGCTGGGGGATGAAAAGGTAGAGGTGGAAGTAAAAAATTATTTGGAGCATTCCGTCAGGCGGACATCTCTGATCGTGCTGACCTGGGTTGTCGTACTGATTATTGCAGCCATTATCCTAACCGGGCTTCTAAAACTGTAAAATCCGGCGGCTTTTTTAACATCAGGCTCATAGAGATTTGAATGAATTGAAAAGACAGTTTTGAACGCAGGGGTATTATGATCATGAGTGTGAAAAAAACAAAAAATAAACCGGCAGCAGGAAGTGGTCTTCAGGAAAAGTGCCACACGGCCGTTGAAGAAATGCTGGAAAAAAAACTGGAAGATCTGACAACCGTCCTGTCCGGATCCGACAATGGCAAAAGCAGACTGCATGAAGAAATCATGGCCATGGTGGAAAAGGGCCTTTTTAGAATCGCACTGAGGCGATCCAGCAACGTCAAAAGCGCGGCAGCGGCATATCTGGGAATCAATCGGAATACATTTACTGATAAAATGGAGAAACTGGGCATCAACAACGAAAAAACCAGGTAAGTGCACCCGGCACATTGACTTGCGGCACCATTTTCAAGCTGCTTCAAACTCATCTTTAAAGAAAGGAAATAATCAACCACCTCGCAGCAAGCTACGGAGAATTAACACTCGTCCCGCGTGAGCGGGGATTAAAAGGCTGGTGCAATTGTTATACACCTATAATACTTATAGCTCAGATTAGGAGAATGCAATGAGAAAAAGATTGATGTTACTGGCAGTTGTGTTGATCATGAGTATTACAGGCTGTACCGGCGACGGCACTCCTGCACCCGATGTTTGGAGCATCGTAGTTGCTCCAAGCATCACAAGTGTTAATAAAGCGACATTTACGGAAGGAACAGGCGGAACCTTCACGGTTATTGCAAGCGGCAATCCCGATCCAACATTTTCCCTGAACGGAACGTTGCCGACAGGCGTGACCTTCAATACGACAAGCGGCATTTTGGCAGGAACACCGGCAACCGGAACTGCAGGCACCTACCCATTGATCTTTACTGCCAGTAACGGCATTTCCCCCAATGCGACTCAGAATTTTACCCTTACGGTAAACCACGGCAACGTTTTCTCGATCCAGTACCGCAACAAAACCTCATCCCCGATTACTATCTGGTTGACAGGAAGCAAGCCCCCCTGTTCCAAGGCCGAGGCGGATCTGGGAAATTGCAACGCCGGGTCTGATCCGGCACAATATTCAAGCGAGTGGGCTGCCATGAGTGCAGCCTTCGAAAGATCCGGTACGGCTTTTTACATCATACGAGGCAACGGCGTGAGCGAGAAGATCGCCATCTCAAACAAGGTTGACCTGGCCGTAGAAGAAGTCCTTCGGATCGTACCACCTAACGTAACCGTCGGTGCGTATACCGGTCCCGGATGGTACTATAATAATTATGACACCGGGGCAACCGAAACATCCGGCACAACGACGTGGATAACCAAAACGGGCATTACCATGCCGGCCCCGGAGAAAGTCATGCTGTACGAATTCAATATCTCTGCCCCCATCGACGGCTATATCACTTATGACATCAGCGCCGTTGACGGACTGAACGCGAATGCCACCATGACCTACACCGGTTGCAGCCCATTAAAACAAAAAGAATGCAGGACCAACATCAGTGCCTATGACGGAACCAACGACGGCTGCCCCTATATCATGCAGTTCTCCGGGCAGAACACCTGTCCTAACCCCAAGTTTTATACGACCATAGACAGCATCCTTAAGCCTCTCTGGGTTGTGCCAACAGCCGATTTCACAACCTTAGACGTTTCGACGACATATTCAACTTATTGGGATGCAGCGGGTCGGCCTAGCGGTGCCCTCATGGCCTCGGCAGCCGGCAGTTCTGCAGCTGAAAAGAAGGCCTATCATATCTGGTGGGCAACCAATGAGGTGGCCCAGGGGTGGCTTACCTACCTGCAAAAGAACACGGCCGGTACCTGTGATGCCTATGGGTGGGCCTATGACGAGAAAAGATTGGATCTCTCCCAGTGTGACCCGAACACGCAGACATGCTTTGATGGGGAGGGCAATCCGCAGGATAACCAGGATATAAGTGCACTTGTCACCTGTGCGTACCAACCGGGCACTTATGTGATTATCGATATTCTCAAAGTCATGCAGTGATTTTGATCTCCTGGCCATGCCAAAATCCGGCATGATGCCGTCTAAAGACATGAAAGAGGGGCTGCTCGATCACGCAACAGCCCCTCTTTCATTTCGGATATAATTTATAGTATCTACGATGACATGCCATTAAATTAAAAAACAAAAGAAGCGCTTCCATGAACCATCACAACATTTATTTCGCTTTCACCATTGCAATATTTTTTCTCCTGTGCGGTTGTGCCGCAAAATCTCCACTCATCCACGCCTCCGCGGGTGGTGATTCTTTGGCTGTCGAAAAACTTATAAATGTAGGTACGTATATCAACGAACCTGATTGCAGAGGGTATACTCCCCTGGTGTACGCAATCTGGACTGGAAACACGGAAACCGTGCAACTTTTAATAAATAACGGCGCGGACATAAATGCTAAAGACGAAGATGGCATTACGCCTCTTATGTGGGCATCAAGTTACGGATATTCAGATATTGTCCAAATGCTAATCGACAGGGGAGCGGATGTCAACGCCAGAGACAGCTATGGATATACGGCTCTTTTATTTGCATCAGGTTATGGATATCTTGATATCGCCAGAATGCTTATCGACAGGGGTGCGGATGTCAACGTCAGAGGCAACGACAACAGCACACCTTATTCATTGGCCGAAAAAACGTCTGGGGTGAGCCAGGCCTCAAGCAACGTTCCCTTAAACGTTCAGGGGATCTACAGTGCCACGGCCGATGACGGCGGAACGATCTATCTGTATCGTTATGCACCTCACACGACTGAAACTCCGGAGTTCCGCACCCAGGGCACTCCGGTGGTGATCTTTACGGGCATCATGGTGAATATGAACCAGTTCCTCTCCTGCACCCCGCCCGACATGAAAGAAGCATACGCCAATGTGGATGTCCCGCCTGTTTCCGGCGCTCCGGCCTGGATCCTGAATGCGGAGGGGACAGACTACGAAACCTCCATCAAAGCCGACAAAATGCGCTATTACAGTTTGGCGCACTACCTGTGGCTCCAAGGATATGACCCATGGCTCATCAATTACCGGGACACCGGCCGCGCCCCCATACACAGCACGGGGAGCAACGACAGGAGTCTAAATACGCTTGACACCTGGGCCGCTCTTGATGTTCCGGCAGCGATCGACAAAGTGAAGGCGTTAACGGGAAAAAGAATGTTCATCGGCGGTCACAGCACAGGGGGGTTGGTTGCCTATGCCTATCTGCAGGGCGTTTATCTGGACTACGGGGACGCTGCCACCGCATGGGCAAAAAGAGCCATCTACAAGTCACGTTTTGCGCTGGGATACCATCCGCATGTCAAAAGCAGCGTCGAACTTGCCAAAACAAGGAATGCCGATATCAAGGGCTTTATCGGCATTGACCCGGCCGGCGTGCCTTGGCTGCCGGGTTTTCTGGACTCAAAGATCTTCTGGATGTTTGCAGGCTCCCAAATATTTCTGCCACTCGATTTTATCTCCGATAAATTTCTCCAGTTGCTTCCGAGCATGTTCATCTACACATCAACGGACATGATCTTCGGATTCATTAACACCGTGGCTTCCGATGATGTTGCAGATCCCAACCTCTTCAATTATATGAATTTCTGGTTGGCGGAGAACATGGACCCCCTCATGGGGGATTGGTTAGTGCGCTACAGCATCAGCGGCGCTTCAACGCGCAGCTTCGGCCATTACATGGACATGGGCCTGCATCATGCTCTTCGTGAACATTATTTAAATGGAAAAGAAAACTTTATGTCGACAAAATGGATAAAAGACGGCCCCGCGCCCAATCCGGGCAAGGACGGGTACTATTATTACAGCGACAATATGTCGCGCATGACCGTGCCGATGATTGTTTTCTCATCAATTACGGGCGCCCTGGTAAGTCCGCAGGCAACCTATGACTTCATCATATCGAAGAAATCACCAACAGCTTACGACCGGTGGTATGTCATCGGCGGCACTGCCCATGTTGACATTGCTATGGGAAAGAAAACACCGACCGTGGTATTCCCGCGCCTGGGGGCGTGGCTTAAAACGGTTGACGCGTTACAGGAAAATCCCATCAACACGACCACATCGGCTTCAAGAATTGATCAATAGCATTTTTTGATTGTTTAAGCGTATTGGGGAAAGTATGTATTTCCGGGAGTGCCTCAAAATAACAAATGTTATTTTGAGGCACTCCCCCATTGCTGCTTTTCATTTCTAGTAATGTTTGCCTGTAATATAATCACTTAACTGGTCAATGAGAAAATCTTTATTGGAAATAATCGTCTTGACTACGTCGCCAATCGAAATGATGCCGACAAATTTCATTTTATCAAAAACAGGCAAATGCCTTACATGCTTTCCGGTCATCAAAACCATCGCGTCTTCTACGCTTGTGTCCGGGGAAACAGAAAATAACTCTGAAGACATGATTTCTTTTACCAGGGTCTCTTTAGAGGTTTTTCCCTGGAGGATGATTTTTCTGGCATAATCTCTTTCCGAAAGAATACCCTCAACCTTTTTGTTATCCATGATCACCAGAGCACCAATCTCATACTGTCTCATCTTCTCCAGTGCTTCATACACCGTTGCCTTGGGAGAAATGAAATGAATCTTGTGGTCCTTCGCTTTAAGAATATCGCTGACATAAACCATGGCAAGCACCTCCTTAATTTTTTATCGTACGTCTTGATTCGGGACCTTCAGTTCCTGTTCCCCTGGTCAGTCTGCTGAAAAAAGGAACACCCTCCTGATGGTTCGTCAATCCTGTAAACCCGGCATATCCGGCTTCCTCATGAACCATATCGTTGAGTTTATTATAGACGAAAATCACAAAACGATAAGGTGAATAAAGGAAGGGATTAAGTTCTATAAATAATAGAACCTAATCCATGAAGTCAAGATGTGTTGTAATATTCCCTGATTTGTTCCGGATGCCCAGTTTTCCACGGATCGCGTATTTGTGCTTTTTGACTGTTGACAGGGAAATGTTCAAGGCTTCTGAAATCTCCTTTTCCCTGTAATTTGCCTTGATGAGCTTGATAATGGAGATTTCCGTGAGGGTAAAATTAAATTTTGAAGAGACCAGTTTTCTGTAATATTCGGAGGAGATTTGATTGAGGTGCTCTTCAAGCAATCGGAAAGAAGGGTCACCGGAATTTCTTTTGGCAAGCGATTGTACAAGGGGCAGGATATTTTGTTCCACATTGAACCGGATGTTCATTCGCAGGTTATTTTTACCTTCCTCAATAGAGTCGAGAACTTTTCTCAAAATGAACTTTTGTTCCTGAATGGTATGTTTTACAACATCTCCAATGGTGATAATTCCGATGATTTTATTTTTCTCAAGAATGGGAAGATGCCTTACACGATAAGTTGTCATGATTGTCATACAGTCTTCCATCGTGTTCTGGGGGGTCACAAAACGGACTTTTTTCGTCATGAACTTACTGATAGGAAGTTTCATGGAAAGTTGCTTCACGGATGTGGCTCTCCTTGCGAAATCACGTTCAGAAAAGATTCCGATCAGTTTTCCTTCTTCGGTCACGGGCAGCGCGCCAATATTCTTTTCATCCATGATTTTTAAAGTTTCATAAAGTGATGTACGGGGCGTGACTGTCCATAGTCCTTTTTTCTTTTCAAGCAAAAATGTTTTTAAAGTGAACATATCGTATCGCTGAACATTGAATAAATTGATTTGGAAGACTCTACCTTACCAACAATTTCATTTCCTTTCTCGGATTTCTTCATAAAGTATTTTACCCATTCCTGTCTTTTTAAGACCCCTTCGGAGTTTGATTCTTTTTGCCTGATGTTCATTTGAAGGCGGATGATGAGATTATAATATTATCGTCACACATCAAATATATCTTTAAGTTATATTAACAACTTATCATGTATCTTTTGATAAGGCAAGCCATAATAAAATTCATGAAAATATTCATTCTGTGGCCAAGACCTTATTGACATACAAGTCTGAGTTTCCTATACTGACTAACACCATAAGGGAGTTCTTATCAACATTATCTGTCTGGAGTATTATTGTCAACTACCCCTCCCTAACGGAAGGGGCTTGTAGAAGCCCGAGTTGACAAGGGGGCTTGAAAAAGCAGCAGTTGGTATGGTCACGACAC
>JAQVLL010000109.1 GCA_028704195.1 Smithellaceae bacterium | reverse complement strand
AGATCATCGTTTTTTTTCATCATGAAAACATCGCTGCCTTCAGGATCCGCCGCACCGATTCCCAGGGTTGAATAAAAATCCGCCCCGTCCGCCGGCGTGTTCGGATCGAATGCATAACCGAAAATCGTGGTAGCTTCTCTTCTTTTCTGCCAGTAGGGATCAACCGCGCCGGTGCCGCTGAAATGAATATCCATAATCTCGAAGCTTTTGACGTCGCAGGGCCGGACACCAAAAAGGAATGCCGGTTTCAAATTCATTTTCACAGGCACCGCGTCCAGAACAGACTTTCCGGTTTGATACCGGACAAAATCTTCCATTTGCGGGAAAAAAACCGACTTGGGGCTCATCAGTGTATTGTAATAATTCAAATCCACCTGCTTGGCATCTGATATTTCACGGAAATTGAACCCCGCGTCTTCCCGGACAGGTGCAATTAGCGTTCCCTTCTGCATCAGCTGCGCTGCCAGATCGGATATTTTTTGAACTGCTGTTTTTTTCAACACAACAAAGCTCCTTACTCCAGAATTTTATCAGAATCATCCACACGGAAATTCACCAAAACCGGCTTGTCCTGTATGCTGTTGCCTGCAGCCTGGCCGAACATTTCCTCGCACTCCCTGGCCACTTTCTTGTGAAATAAATACAACGGGATGTCCACCGGGCAGGCCCGTGAACATTCACCGCAGTCAATGCACCGACCGGCCAGATGATGAAAACGGGTCAGATGGTACATCAGGTTGCCGTGAGATTGCGGGGATTTATCGCCCCACTTCGGTTTATTCTGATCGATAAAGCACGGATCGCAATAGCACATCGGACAGGCTTTACGACAGGCGTAACAGCGGATGCACTTGTCAAATTCCTTTTTCCAGAAAGCAAACCTCTCGTCTTTGTCCATTGCTTCGTATTGGGCAAGGACATCATACGGCGAGTCAACAGGCTGACCATGAATTTCTTCACCCAGAAGCACATCATACAAAACAGGATTATACAGGCCGCAGGTGGTCTTGCCGTCGATGGCTTCCCCGGTTTTTGAATTTTTCATGCCGATTACCGGGATCCCCAGGAGAATCAAATCTTCACGTTTAACTTTGTCTTCCTGGATGAGTTGGACCACGGCACGGCTGTCAGCCGGTTTAACGGCAATCGCCATCTTTGTTCCCCGCGGATAACGGACCAGGTATCTTGCCATATTGGCGGTGCAGTATTCGTTGAATACGATATTCTCCACATCCGCTGCGACTTTTGCGACAAAGGGAACGGGATGATTTTCATCATAACCTCTGCCGTAAGCCAGAACCAGACTTACCTTTTGGTCTTCCAGAAGTTTTCTGGCTTCGTTTTTCAGGTTTTCCTCAATTTGCTTAAAGCTCGTTGCCATATCTTCTCCCGACTTTACTCTTCAATCTTGAACTTGGTCTGCGGACCGAGATTTCTAATCTGTTCGGTAAACTCGCTGACAACTTCGGCGAACTTATTGCCTTCGGAGGCGGAAATCCATTCCACGCGGAATCTCCCCGGTTCCATTCCGGAAAATTCCAGGATCTTTTTGGTCACGGCCAGTCGCCTGCGGGCATAAAGGTTACCCGTATTGTAATGGCAGTCGCCGGGATGGCAGCCTCCGACCAGCACACCATCCGCACCCAATTGAAATGCTTTGAATATAAACGAAGGATTGATCCGGCTGGAACACATCACACGGACCATCCGGATGTTCTGAGGATACTGCAATCTTGTGGTTCCCGCCAGATCCGCGCCCGTATAGGTGCACCAGTTGCATGCAATACCCAGTATTTTCGGTTCAAATGACATAAACTATCCTTTCTACAACACTGACGAATCAGAAAAAACCGTTACAATTGCTTTTACAATGTGCACCCTTTTTAGCAGGTAGCGAATTATTTTCATGCATTAGATTGCCACGGCTCCTGAGAATCGCCTCGCAATGACACATTGCTTTTCTGAATAAATCGTTCCCCTTCCTATAAATAAATATGACGTTCAGAAAAATTCCAGAGGCAAGGCGCGTGAGTATCGCAGCGCGAGGCCTACTTTTTCGTAGGTCGCAGCAATGCGAACGGAGCGCAACGCAGCATATGGGATTTTTATAACGTCATACCTAGAACTCCATGAGGCCTTCCATTTCTGCAAGCACCTGATCATTGGTGAAATGCCGTGCAATAATCGCCCCCGTCGGGCAAACCGACGCGCAAAGACCGCATCCCTTGCATAGTGCTTCGTTAATTTCCGACACGCCTTTTTGCTCATTGAAGAATGGAGCGCCGTACGGACAGACACGCACACAGTTCTGGCAGGCACAGCGCGATGCCGGATTCACCATCGCCGTGGTTGCCTCCAGTTCCAACTTGTCTTTAACCACAATGGTCAGCGCTTCCGCCGCCGCGCCGTAGGCCTGCGCCACGGTATCGGGAATATCCTTGGGACTCTGACAGACGCCGGCAATGAAAATGCCCTCGGACATTGTAGACAGAGGCGCGAGCTTCGGATGACGTTCCATGAAGAAGCCATGCTTGTCTGTGCTCAGGTTAAACAGCCTTGCTATGTCTTTGTAATCCGATCGCGGCTTCATAGCCGGCGAAAGAACCACCATATCCACGGGCAGTTTGATGAATTTGCCTGTTATGGTATCTTCCGCCTCGACAATCAGGCGGCCCGGCTCTTCGGCGCTCGCTGCCACGCGCGCGCCCTTGCCGCGAATGAATTTCACATCCTCTTCAATAATACGGTTGTAAAACTCCTCATAGCCTTTGCCGGCAGCGCGCATATCAATGTAAAACTGATACACATCGGCAGAGGTCTTTTCCTTGAACAAATGTGCAAATTTCAGAGAATACATGCAGCATACACGGCTGCAATGCTCATAGTTGTTTTTATCACGGCTGCCAATGCAGTGGAAAATGGCAATGGCCTGCGGTTCCCTGCCGTCCCGAAGCGTCACCTTGCCGCCGGTGGGACCCGCAGAGTTGAAGAGCCGTTCCACTTCCAGCGCGTTATACACACCGGGATATTTACCGTAACCGTATTGAATGAGTCCCCTGGTGTCCATGAGATCATAACCGGTCGCCACAATGACAGCGCCGACCTTCACGGTGGTGAAGGTATCCTGCTGTTCAAAGTCGATGGCTTTCTGTTCACAGACTTTTTCGCACAGCCGGCATTTTCCTTTCAGAAAGAAAGTGCAGGCATCCCGGTCGATAATCGGTTTCTGTGGCACAGCCTGCGGAAACGGAATGTAAATGGCTTTTCTCTTCACCAGCCCTTCATCCCATTCTGATATCCCCTTGCCCGGGCATTTTTCCGTACAGGCTAGACAGGCGTTGCACTTGTCGTGATCCACGTAGCGCGCCTTCTGTTTTATCGTAATATCGAAGTTTCCGACAAATCCCTTGACCTCACTGACTTCACAGTAGGTCATGAGTGTAATATTCTTATGCTGCAGGACGGCATCCATCTTGGGGGTGAGAATACAGGCGGAGCAGTCCAGCGTGGGAAAGGTTTTATCAAACTGCGCCATATGGCCGCCGATGGTGGAGTTTTTCTCAACAAGATAAACCTTCTTGCCGGCGTTGGCCAGTTCCAGCGATGCCTGAATGCCGGCAATTCCACCGCCCACTACCAGCACATCAGGATTGACGTCGATCACCCGCGAGGTCAGTGGAGCCAAAAGTCTGGCCCGGGCGACCGCGCCGTTGAGCAGTGCTTTGGCCTTGGATGTTCCCTCTTCAATATCATGCGTGACCCAGGAAACCTGTTCACGGATATTGACAATCGTTAAAAGATACTGATTCAGGCCGGACCCTGCAAGAACTTTACGGAAGGTCTGCTCATGCATCAGAGGCGAACAGGCGGTTACAATAACGCGATCCAGTCTGTGCTCTTTAATGTCATTGGCAATCATTTCCTGACCAGGCGTGGAACACATGAACTTGTAGTCTTTTGCGACAACCACGTCCGGCAGTGTGGCCGCAAACTGGGCCAGTTCACTCACCCGCACCGTTTTGGCTATATTTAAACCGCAGTGGCAAACAAAAACACCAATTCTGCTCATACTATCTCCCTACTTAGCATTCTAAAAATCATGAAACTGTCATTTCGAAGCGAAACGAGAAATCTGATAAATTAAGAATACAAAAAAAGATTACTCGTCGTCCGCTCAGGCTGCCTCCTCGAAATGACATTAATTGTAACTTTTCGAAAACTTTTCTTTTTCTCCCAAAAATATTTTAATCAACTCTGCATGTAAAGTTGAGGTCGGCTCCAGCCGGCGGCAACGTCATCTAAAGGGCACACGTATCCACAACCGGCTCGTCAATGCTGATTTCCAGACTCTCGAGGAGCAGCTCTGTCAGATCTTTGATCTGAATCTGATTATCCACATTCAGCGTCCGGCTGCTGTCTTCAAACATGGTAATGCAATAGGGACATGCCGTCGCCAGAACGGTTGCGCCCGTACCCATGGCTTCTTCAATTCTAAGATCGCTTAAACGCTCTCCCTTGGCTTTTTCCATCCACAATCCGCCGCCACCGCCGCCGCAGCACATGCTCTCTTCGCTGTTGCGTTCCATCTCTACAAATTCGACGCCGGGCAGGGATTTGAGGACTTCCCGCGGCGCGTCAAATACTTTACTGTGCCGACCCAGGTAACAGGGATCATGATAGGTGATTTTCAGGCCGCCGAAATCTTTTTTGGGAACAATTTTACCGCTTTTCACCCATTCGGCCATCAGTTCGCTGATATGAACGACCTCATAATCGATGCCGTAATCGTTGTTGAAAGTCGCCAGACAGTGCGGGGAACCGGTAATGATTTTGGTAACCCCCTGGGATTTGAAATAGTCCAGGTTCTTGCTTTTGAGCCTTTCAAAAAGCTCCTGATCTCCAACCTTCTTCAGACTTTCACCGCAGCAATTTACATCAACTGAGGGAATCCCCCAGCTTAACCCTGAAAGATTCAGCAATTCGGCAGTCGCTTTTGCCAGCCGGATATTGCGTGGATCGTAACAAACCGTGCAGCAGGTCCAAAACAGATATTCTTTATCCGGTGTGTAAAGAGGATGCTTGTCGCCGGCCCAGTCGTTCCGTTTCTCCGGATCACCGGACCAGGGATTGCCCCGCGCCGCCAATGACCCGACAAACGTGCGAAGACTCTGAGGGAGCATGCCACCGCCGCTGTAAACATTGCGGATGGCCGTAACGATATCAATGAGTTCAACCCCGCGGGGACAGCGTTCCACGCAGAACCGACAGGTGGAGCAACCCCACATGAACTCCTCGATCCCGTCCAGTCCAAGCTGGCCGTAGCGCACGAGTTTACGGATATTAAAATCAGTGATCGGTGTCCAGGGACACGTACCTGTGCAGGTGCCGCACTGATAGCATTTTTTCAGCGCTTCCCCACCGGCCTCCATAATGGCCTGGGACATTTCCAGATAGGGTGTAGCCGTCTGTGACATTCAATATCTCCCATAATTTATGCGTCAATTTATGCTTCTGCTAGCATAGAAAAAAACAAACATCAAATTTTTTTCACTTCCCCGATCCCCGCGCCCGGGTAGTCCTTTCCGGCGCTTCAAAAAAAAGGGAACCCAAAGGCTCCCTTTCAATAATTTTGCGAAGAATTCGGGACTTTCTAATATTCCGGCGTCAGCTTATCCAGTTCCGCCAGCGTAAAGACCGGACCGTCCTTACAGACATATTTGCTGCCCACATTGCAGCGACCGCACTTGCCGATGCCGCACTTCATGCGCATTTCCAGAGAGGTGATAATATTCTCCTTGGAAAAGCCCAGCTCAAAGAACACCGGCAGGGTAAAACGGATCATAACGGGGGGGCCGCAGATCACGGCAACCGCGTTTTCCTTGCTGGGAGCGACTTCCTTGCAGACGGCAGGAACGAATCCTTCCCTGCCCTTCCAGGTCGCGTCGCCTTTATCCACCGTGACATTCAGGTTTAAATCGGTTCTTTTGCCCCATTCGGTCAATTCATCTTTATAAAGGAGCAAACCGGGATTTCTCGCACCGTAAATCACGGTGATGTTGCCGAAACGCTTGCGGTTGTCACCGTAAAGCATATAATTGATCAGCGACCTAAGCGTTGTAAACGCGAATCCGCCGCCGACAATAACAATATTTTTCCCTTCGAGAAATTCGAGCGGCCAGGAGTTGCCCAGCGGGCCGCGAATACCCATCACCATGCCTTCTTCCATTTCATGGAGCGCCGAGGTAACCACGCCGGCTTTCTGGACGGTAAATTCGACATAACCTTTCTGCGTTGGAGAAGAAGCAATACCAATGGGCGATTCACCCTTGCCGTAGATGGACAGTTCGCCAAACTGGCCGGGAATGTATGCGTACTTCTGCTCGTCTTCGGGATTGACAAACTTGAATCGAAACGTCTTGATGTCTTTGGTATCGACTTCAGTAATGATTTTATCCACTATTACGGGATAAGGAATATACGGGTTTTGCATTACGAACTCCCTGTTTATAATTTTGAGATGTCTTCAACAACTTTACGGATATCAATATTCACGGGACAGCTCATCACGCAACGGCCGCATCCAACACAGGCAATTGCATTGAACATGTCCACATAATATTTGAACTTGTGCATCGCGCGCTGACGCCATCTCTCCTTCTGCGATGGGCGCGGATTGTGTCCGGACGTTTCCTTTGTGAAAAGCGGGAACATACAGGAGTCCCAGGACCGAATGCGCACCCCGTCCGATCCCTTGACTTCGTCGCTGATGTCAAAGCAGTGGCAAGTGGGGCACATGTAAGTACAGGTTCCGCAGGCCAGACACTTGCCATGAATCGTGTCCCAGAAGGGATTATCGAAATTGACATCCAGAATCGGCTTGATTTCATGGGCGGG
>JAQVLL010000001.1:15149-27014 GCA_028704195.1 Smithellaceae bacterium | reverse complement strand
TTGTCAAGTTACATTAATCCTCGTCTTTCCTTGTGGAAAGAATATCACGCATGATGAGACCACTGTACGATAGGCACTTTCTTCATCTCAGCACATTCCCGCAGATAGAGATTGATCAGATTCTGATAGGACATGCCCGTATTTCTCGCCAACTCTTTAAAATATTCGATCGTTTCTTTATCAAGACGGATCGTAATTTGTGTTTTCAGATCCTTTACATAAGGATTCTTTTCGCCCTTCATCTTGGAGAAATCATATTCTTTTCTCATGTTCTTTCCCTCCAATGCTCTTCTTCCTCTCCCTTAGTGGCTTTTCTGGCCGAGATAATCCTGATATTTGAGTCGTCTTCCTTTAAGCAATGACATACAACAAGAATCCGGAGTTTCTGACTCAGGCCAACCATTAAAAATCTGTCCTCGTCTGAAGAATGGTCGGGATCAAAATATCTGATTGCCCCCTCATCATAAAATACCGTTTTGGCCTCATCGAAGGATACGCCATGCTTTTTTGTGTTGGCAATATTCTTTTTGGAATCCCACGAGAAGCTAATCATAATCAATTTATAATTATAATATAATTTAAAGTCAACAAAAAAGTTTGTTGGATGCTCATTACCAAGACAAACAAAGCATGTTGGTGAAAATCGGCAAATGCTCTGTTTCGGGAAGCAAGTCGTGTTTCGTGATTGTCTTTACACTTGATGTCAAGAATACACCGTCTTATGACATTTTAAGGCTCTTTATTCGTTGGCCCGTGATTAGATAATTTTGTTTCAAACAGAAATGCTTGTTCCGGGAGAATCCAATCGGGATTTTTGTTTGAACTTCTATTTCTGCCCGATGGCGAGCTTCTGTGCCCTTAGGCATGCCCGGTTGGGGTTTTCCTCGAACAGAGCGGATAGTTTTGAAATATCATGAGTTTTCTTTGATTCCGATGCATTTAGGTCCTTAAGCCAGTTTTTTTCGAGGTCCTCCAGGGTGAGCCCAAAGGCATCCTGCCATGGCCGATCTTTTTTGGCTGAAAGCTCGTAGAACTTTTTCATCTTGTCGGTTCCATAAGTCTGGATCAGGTAGCTGCCGAAGGAGCCCGCCTCAGCATAGGCTCTGGATTGCCTGGATCTGTCGAGGACGGAAGGGAAACCGTCCCGGGACGATTGCATGCCCCATGATTCGTGATCCGGTCCCAGTTGATCAAGGGGAATAAATGATTTTGTTTTGAGAAAAACCAGCACCCAATCATCACATGGAAATCCGCAATTGGGAAAGGTTAACCGATTACCCAGTTGTTCCTCCGTAGTTACGCCCATGATGTTTCGGATCATTTTATCATTATGCGGGAAAACGGCCGTTGTAAGCTTGTGCACCATTTCCTGCGGCCTTTCTTCACAACCGAAGACACGAACGGCCCGCACGCGCCTGAAACCGTGCACGTCCCAGTGAAACACGCTAACGTAATAGATTTTTCTGCGGGGTTCATCAAAGACAACCTTGATTTTGCCGGATTTCTCAACGTCTGCGTCCGCGGACCAGAACTTGAGAATGCTTTCCACTGCAGCCTGTGCCTGATCTGCCAGCTCCTGTAGGCGGGCATCCGATAATCTGCCGGTACCGTCTTTGGCGATGATATAACGGGTTTCGATGGTCTTATCCGAGGCCTGTGCAAAACCGGCCATGAATGTTCCTGTAAAAAGGATCATCAGGATGATGATTCTTCTGGTCATTGGATTTGGTCCTTTCTTGCTCCTATTCATGTCACTCCTGCTTCATGAGCATGGGAGTCACAGTTGAAAAACCTACCCGATTTTAAACAATTTTCAGGGACAATTCCATCAACTGTTCAATGCTGACCTTCGACGGCGCGTCGGAAAGCAGACAGGCAGCTTTTTGTGTTTTTGGAAAGGCGATCACGTCGCGAATCGATTCGGCATTGGTCATGATCATGGTGAGCCGGTCCAGACCAAAGGCCAGGCCTCCGTGCGGAGGGGCCCCGTATTCTAGAGCATCAAGCAGGAATCCGAATTTCAGCCGTGCCTCTTCATCGCTCAACCCCAGAGCGCTGAAAACCCTCGCCTGAATGTCCTTGCGGTGGATACGGATGCTGCCGCCGCCAATTTCCGAACCGTTCAAAACCAGGTCATAGGCTCGGGCTCTGACTTTTCCAGGATCGGTGGTCATCAAATGCAGATCTTCCAGAAATGGAGAAGTGAAGGGATGATGCGTGGAGACATACCGTTTTTCCGCTTCTGAGTAATCCATGAGCGGGAATTCCGTAACCCAGGTAAAGCCCAATACATCAGGATCAATCAGGTTCAGTTTCCTGGCCAGATGCAAACGCAAATTTCCCAGAGAATCATGAACCACTTTTGGGGTGTCGGCGACAAAGAAAATGATGTCACCTTCTTTTGCGTTTAACAATTGCCCGATGCCTTTGATTTCCTCAGGCTTCAGGAATTTAAAGATGGGAGACGTCCAGTCGGCAGCGTTGACTTTTGCCCAGGCCAGCCCCCTTGCGCCATAAATGGCGACAAAATCCGCAAGACCATCCAGGTCTTTACGCGACAGACGGGAGGCCTGATTGGCGTTAATGGCCTTAATCACACCGCCCTGTGCCGCGACTTCGGCAAACAGCTTGAAGCCGGAGTTTTTCACGATATCCGTGATGTCCCTGATTTCCAGGCCGAAGCGAATGTCCGGATTGTCCTTGCCATAGCGGCTGATCGCGTCTGCGTAGGTCAGTCTGGGTAGAGGAAGAGCAAGTTCTTTGCCGAGGCAGGCCTTGAATATGGACGCCATCAGGCCTTCCATCATCTGCATGATATCTTCCTCCGTGATGAAGGACATTTCGACGTCGATCTGTGTGAATTCGGGCTGACGATCAGCGCGGAGATCCTCGTCGCGGAAGCATCTGACAATCTGATAATAGCGGTCAAATCCTGAAACCATCAGCAGCTGCTTGAAGATTTGCGGCGATTGCGGCAGGGCATAAAAAGTTCCTTTATTGATCCGGCTTGGCACCAGATAGTCACGCGCGCCTTCCGGTGTGCTTTTGGTCAGAAAAGGGGTTTCGACTTCAATGAATCCGTTTTCTTCAAAGTACCGGCGCGTCACCGAAGCCAACCGGCTGCGCAAAAACAGATTCTTTTGAATCGCCGGACGGCGCAAATCCAGATAGCGGTATTTCAGCCGGATATTTTCTGAGATATCATCATCATCAAAAGAGAAGGGAGGGGTTTTGGATTCATTCAGGATTTCCAGATCGGATACGAGGACTTCCACCTGTCCGGTTGCAAGATCGGGATTGGTCATTCCTTCCGGACGTTTTCGCACCTTGCCCTTTACCGCGAGGACATATTCACTGCGGATTTTGTGGGCTTCGCTGTGGACGGTTTCTCCCTCTTCCGGGTTGAAAACAATTTGAATAATTCCTTCACGGTCCCGCAAATCGACAAAAATCACTCCGCCGTGATCGCGTCTCCGGTGGACCCATCCCATTAAAACGACTTCTTTGCCATTATCTGATTCAGATAAATTTCCGCAATAATGTGTTCTTTTGTCTTTTGAAATAAACTGGTTCACAAAACTATTCCTTCTTCATTAAAAGATTTGTCAGGTCCTCCAGCAAATGATCCAGAGTCAGACTTTTTTGGGTTTTTGTGTTCATGTCCCGCAATTCGGCGCGTGCTTCATCAATCTCCTTATCGCCGAAAATCAGCGTGTAGGTGCTGTTCAATTTATCGGCTCGCTTCATCTGACTTTTCAGGCTTTTATCTGCATAATCCATGGCAGCGCTGATTCCTCTTCTGCGAAGGTCCTGGGTCAGGCCGAAAGCCATTTTCTGCGCACGAGCGCCCAGCGCGGCAATAAACAGATCCGTCCGCCGGGGGGATTGGTCAGACGGCGGTAGACAGTCAATGAGCCTTTCCATGCCAATGCCGAATCCGATGCCGGGTACATCCGGGCCGCCCAAAAAGCTGACCAGACCGTCATATCGGCCGCCTCCCGCCAGGGAGTTCTGTGCTCCAAGCGCGCCGGATTTCACTTCAAAGGCGGTTTTCGTGTAATAATCGAGACCGCGTACCATCCGGGGATTGATTTCGAAAGGCAGTTTCAGATCATGAAGGTAAGCTTTAACCTGTGAAAAATGATTTGAACACTCTTCGCAAAGATCATTCAATATGCTCGGCGCGTCGGCAATGATTGCATTGCAGGATTCCACCTTGCAGTCAAACACGCGCAGGGGGTTGGTGTGCACACGTCTCTGGCAGTCGGGGCAAAGTGCGTCTTCCGAACCCTTCAGATAATCCACAACGGATTTTGAAAAAACCGGCCGGCAGGCTTTACAGCCCAGAGAATTGATCTCGAGCGATAATTTTTCAACACCCAATGTCTGCAGGAAGTGCATCAGCATAAAGATAACTTCCGCGTCGGAGGCCGGTGTGTCATCGCCAAACAACTCCACGTCAATCTGGTGGAACTGGCGGAAACGGCCTTTTTGCGGCCTTTCTCTCCGAAACATCGGGCCCATCGTATATAGTTTTGTAACAGGGTCCAACGCCGGGAGGTTATGCTCAATATAGGCACGAATGACCGATGCCGTGGCTTCAGGGCGCAGGGTAAGAAGTTCATCATTCCGGTCGCGAAAGGTGTACATTTCTTTTTCGACGATATCGGTGGTCTCCCCGATGCTTCGCTGGAATAACGCGGTTTTTTCCATGATCGGAACACGAATTTCACAAAAACCGAAGCATTCAAATATACTGCGGGCAGTTAATTCCACCTTGTGCCAGACCGGGGAATCCTGTGGTAAGATATCTTTGATCCCTTTGATGGCTGTAATTTTTTTCATAGTCAAATCTTTCGTATTGCCGGGTCAGATGTCCTTGCCCCGTAAATTCCGCATCGGAGACAGCATCACCTTTACCCGAAATTTGAGTTCCACAAATAAATCAAAGCTTTCTAGCACATCATCCGGCAGTTGGCAATGAAATATTCTTAAGGTCGGTCTTCCGGAAGGGATCTTTTGAGCCATGGGGTAATGCTCATGGTTTTACCATCCGATTCTATTGAAATTGCGCCATGTTCGTCGGTTCGAAAAATACCGGTGCCGGCAGAATCATAACGAGCCAGAACATCAGGATGGGGATGACGGAAGACGTTTCTTTTACCGACACTGATGATTGCATAACGGCATGAAACGGCGCGGATAAAATCCATTGAACTGGAGTGGTTCGAGCCATGGTGCGGCACGAAAAGAACATCACTTTTCAGGTTTTGCCCCGACTCGATCAAACAGGTTTCGACGCAGGAGGAAATGTCTCCGGTGACCAGAAATCTTTCATCTCCGTAGGTTATCTTCATCACCAGAGAAGAATCATTGGCTTCATCCTTGGACATTTCCCAATTCCCCCGGTTGTTTGGAGGCATGGGCCAGAGAAAATGGATTTGGACGCCGGAAATACTGACGGGAGGCGATTGTGATGAAAGATGCTTCATTTTTATTTTGTGCCCGGAAATTGTTTTTTCCCAAAGCCGGTAAAGATCACTTTCCGCTTTCAAACCGGTACACCATGCTTCCTGGACGTTGAAGTTCTTGAGGACATAAATCAGGCCCTGAAGATGGTCAGGGTGGGGATGTGTCAGGACAACAATGTCGATTTTTCTGATTCTTTTGGCATAAAGAAACGGGGCGATTACCAATTTGCCCATATCAAACGAACTGTCATAAAAACCGCCGCCGTCAACCAGCATGTTCACCCCTCCCGGCAATTGGAACAGGGTGGCTGAACCCTGTCCGACATCAATGGATGTTATTTTAATCTGTGTGGAGAATTGGTCTTTGAAAGTCAGATAGACACCATCGGCAATCATCAGGATCAGGGCAACAAGAAGCGCCATTTTGATCAATAAGGGACGATTGATTTTAGACTCACCGGCCTTTTGCTCACCGTGATTGGCATTGAGTGAAAGAAGCAGAAAGAGAATGATATAGAAAAGTGCGATTTCCGTGATATTCGGCTTTATAAAACTGAAGGATGACCAGGACAGGGAAGCTTGCCAGTTGATGGCTGCAACGGCAATACCGGCAAAAAAAGAAGCGGCCTTAACGAGGAACCCTGCCAGCCAGGGTGAGAAAAGGGCCGTCAGTATAAAAGCCATGGCCGGGATCAGAGTCAGCATGCCCAGCAGCGGCACCGCGATGATATTGGCAATTAATGTCACAGTGGAGACACGGTTAAAATAGTAGACAATGATTGGCATTGTACCCAGTGTGGCCGCGGCAGACACCAGAATGAAAACATAAAGCCTGCGAATCAGGGGCTGCAGACTGCCGGGTAATGTCTCCGGTATCGGGATCGTCGAGGTGTTTATTTTTGACATAATGAAAACGATGGCCAAAACCGCACTGAAGGATAATTGAAAAGAAATTTCAAAGAGGGATTCAGGTGCGATAATTAGAATAACCAGTGCTGCGAAGAAAAGAATATTATAAAAGTCTTTTTGCTTACCGAGCAGCAGTGCAGTCAGGAAAGCCAGCGTCATCAGGGTTGCGCGAAGGACAGTTGTGCCCATCCCCGCGACCAGGGCATAAACAGCAACCGGTACGAAAGCGGCAGCCGTGGCCATTTTTATGATGTTGAATCTGAGCATTAGATATTCGGACGATTTCAAAAGCAGCAAGGCCACAAAGAAACCTGCTGAGGCCACCAGGCCGACATGCAGACCGGAAATGGCCAGCATATGGGAGGTGCCTGTTTTTGAAAAATTTTCCCGCACGTCCGTTGGAATCGCTTTTTGATTGCCAAGGATCAGGGCTTCAAGAATTTCTCTTTCAGGGGATGAGGCATTGGCATCAATTAAATATTTTAAATGAGAGCGAAACTTTTCCAGTTGCAGCTTGATCCCGCTTGCCGTATTATGTCTTATCAAAACAATCCTGGAGCTGTCTGCGATAAATCCCGTAACATAAATTCCCTGACGGTTGAGATAGCGCTCGTAATCAAAGCTTCCCGGATTATGGAAATTGCGTATCCTTTTGATTGAAGTGCGAAAGCGGATAAAATCACCATACTGGATGTTAAGATGAGAGGGAATCGTAAGGCGGATCAGGCCTGAAACCGGGGAATAGGAATGATCCTTTAAAATTCTCCTGCAGCGGACAATCAGGGAATATTTGTCTGCGGAAATCTGGTCCGTGGACGTTACGACGCCTTCGACGGTCTGTTTTCTTTGGTCGGCCTGATGAACAATGTGATGATTGTTTTGGGACAGGTATTGTTGTTTTTGAGCATTAAACAGCCCTGCGATCAGCATAAGACCGATCATCAAAAGGAAAGCGGTTCTGTTCCATTTCATTGTGATGCAAAGGATTAAAAGAAGCAAGGTGATCATCATTCCGGCCGACGGAAGAATACAGGACAGAGTCACCCTGTCGCCGATCAGGATGCCGGCTATCAGAGCGATCATGGGATAGAACAAAGGTCTGCGCATAAGCGATAAGTTGGACGTTTATCCCGTTCACGAGGGACGAGCGTTAATTCTCAGTAGCTTGCTACGATACGATAACGTTCATTTCATTTTTTGACAGCTTGCTGCGAGGTGGTTAATTATAAAAACTCAAATCATTAGCGAAAAATTATAAAATGTTATAAAATAAAAAAAATTATTTGAGTCGATAAAATTTGGAAGAAAAACATGAGCCTAAAAATGAACCATGACTTAAGAACCTGGCAGAGGCTCAAACTGCTGATCATTGGCA
This sequence comes from Smithellaceae bacterium, assembly GCA_028704195.1. Classification (GTDB taxonomy): domain Bacteria; phylum Desulfobacterota; class Syntrophia; order Syntrophales; family Smithellaceae; genus UBA8904. Next base: position 19,259 of record JAQVLL010000001.1, on the reverse strand, counting down.
GAGTGATTATCCTCTCCATTTTCTTACTGGTTGTTTTCGTCCTCGGTACGTTGAGGTCTGTACTCCCAGTTTCATCGACACTGCTGTATTCTATTTATGCTGTAATTGTTGGGATGTATTTGCTGTCTATATTCTATACACTGCTTTTAGAAAAAGAAAAGTATTATTATCTGAATGTGTATACGCAATTGATAGTCGATATTTGCCTGATTTCTTTTTTGGTTTATCTGACAGGCAGCATCGGCAGTAATTATTCTCTGCTTTATACACTGGTGATCATTTATTCAGCCATATTCCTGGGCAGAAGAGGGGCCCTGATCATTGCTTCCGTTGCCGGTGTTGCTTATGGATTGCTGCTGGAGCTTGAATATTTTAACGTCATTCCCACCTTTTATTCCATCGGACGTGATTTTTCAGTCATCACAAGAGACGTTTTGGTAAGAATTGTCGTTCACATTTTTTCTTTTTACCTTCTGGCAGTTCTAGCCAGCTTTGTGGTTGAACAGGAGAAGAAAACCCGATCATTGCTGGAAGAAAAAGAATCTGCTTTTAATCAGCTCGATCTTCTTTTCCGCAGTATCATTGAATCGGTGGATACAGGTATTATGACGACAACGCTGCAGGGCCGCATTAAGACGTTTAACAGGGCTGCCGAAACGATTACGGGGTTAAAATTTCATTCTGTACAGAATCATCAGATTCTCGAAATCTTTCCGGAGTTCAATCCTTTCTTCGATGCAAAACAATTCGAATTGAATCAAAACAGAAGAGAAGTGACGATTATGCGATGGGGAGGTGTACAGGTTCATTTAGGCTGTTCAATCAATCCTTTGAAGGACAAGTATGGCAAACAAATCGGTCATATTCTGATCTTTCAGGATTTGACGGAAATAAAACAAATGGAGGAGAATCTCGAAAAAAGTAAAAGACTGGCTTTGATTGGTGAAATGGCCGCTGGCCTTGCCCATGAAATGAGAAATCCCCTGGCGTCCATTACGGGCTCAATTCAATTGTTGGCACAGACCGTAAGGCTGGAGGAGACTGACAGGCGGTTGATGCAGATCGTTATGAGGGGCAAGGATCAGCTGGACAGTTTTGTGCGGGATTTTCTTTTGCTGGCCCGTCCTATACCGGAAAACAGGGAATCGGTCAACGTCGATGAGATTGCCGATGAAATTCTCGAAAGCACAAAAATGGCCCATCAGCAGAAGCAGAATATTAAAATGACGAAAATGTCTTCCGGAGATAACCGGGTATACGCGAACGAGGGTCAGGTCCGTCAAGTTATTCAAAATCTTGTTCTTAATGCTATTCAGGCCGTGGAAGAAAACGGCAAAATATCGCTTGAAATGAGAACGCTGAAACTGAAAGACAGAAAAGACTATGCGGAGATTAAAGTTACGGATGACGGATGCGGGATTGAAGAGAAAGATATCAAAAAAGTATTTGAGCCTTTTTTTACCAACAAGGAAAAAGGGACCGGGCTCGGTCTGGCAATTGTAAGCCGGATCGTTGACGGTTATGGCGGAAAAATTGAGATAGAAAGCAAGGTTGATCATGGAACTTCTGTTACGGTCTGGCTGCCCTGCAGCTAAGGTCGAATGTCGATAAAAAAGGAGTGACGGTATGGCAAAAATTTTGGTTCTTGACGATCAGGACTACCGATTTGTTGTGGAAGAGGTCTTGAAAAGGGAAGGGTATGAAGTCACGACCGCGGATAATCCCCAGAAGGCGATCAACCTGGTCCGTAAAACCAATTTTGACCTGATTATTACCGATTTGAAAATGCCAAAGATGGATGGCATCGAGTTCCTAAGAACCATCAAGGACCATCGGCCGGAGACGGTCGTTATTTTAATTACTGCCTATGCCTCCGGCGAAACAGCCATCAACGCGATGCAGGAAGGTGCTTATGATTATGTGGAAAAGGGCGGCAGCATAGAAGAATTAAAGCAGATTGTCCGGCAGGCACTGCTGAAAAATGGTCTGGCCAATGAAAATCATGCTCCCAAAAAAGAAGTTCAGGAAGGATTTTTCTGCGGGATGATCGGTACCAGCCGGGAAATGGGAAAAGTGTTTGCAACCATTCAAAAGGTGGCCAACACACCGGCGAATATTTTGATTCTGGGAGAAAGCGGAACCGGTAAAGAACTGGTTGCGAGGGCCATTCATGCCAATTCGTCTCGTTCCAAGATGCCGTTTATGGCCATTAACAGCGGGGGCATTCCGGAGAATCTGCTGGAGAGCGAACTGTTTGGCTACATGAAAGGATCTTTCACGGGCGCGTATGCGGATCGAGCCGGACTTTTCGAACTGGCCAGGGGAGGGACCATTTTTCTGGACGAGATCGGAGAATTGCCGCCGGTGCTTCAAGTAAAACTTCTCAGGGTTGTGCAGGAAAAGACATTCCGCCGCATTGGCGGATCCGAGGATATCAGGGTGGATGTCCGCATTATTTCAGCCACCAATCAGAATCTTCAGGAACGGGTGAAAAAAGGCGATTTCCGTGAAGATCTGTATTTCCGTTTAAATGTGATTCCAATCCATATGCCGCCGCTTCGGAAAAGAAAGGACGATATTCCTCTTTTGACCCGGCATTTTATTGAAAAATATGCCGCTGAATTCGGCAAGGAAGTCAGGATGATTTCCTCTTACGCGATGGAGTTGTTGATGGAATATCCGTTTCCGGGAAATATCCGTGAGCTGGAAAATATCATTGAACGGGGTGTGGCGATGGAAACATCGAATATCATTTTACCGGAGAATCTGGTGCTGCTGGCCGAGGAGGAGGCGGAACAGAAGCAGATTGATTTGAATGTCCCCGATTCAGGAATCGATTTAAATGAAGAGCTGGAGAAAATCGAAAAAAAAGCCATTCAGAAAGCTTTGCAAAAAACAAACGGTTCAAAGACAAAAGCCGCCGAAATGCTTCACGTAACGTTTGATTCATTGCGCTACCGCATTGAAAAGCTGGGCGTGGAATGACAAGACAGTTTCAAAAAGCAATTTTAAAATTTGGATAATCGCCTGTGAAGGGTTCTTCCTCAATAATAACCTGATCAACACGGGCATGAGGCGGGCCGGTTTGGCACCAGACAAGCATTTTATCGACATCCCGGTCTTCTCCTTCAAAGACGGCTTCCACGCAGCCGTCTTCCAGATTGCGCACCCAGCCGGTTAGATGGAGACAGACAGCGGCGCGCTGCATTTCGGCCCGGAAGAAAACACCCTGTACCCTGCCGCTTACGTGAACGTGAACTTTTTTCATGATGCTCTACCTTCCGATGAGTTTCAGAAAATCTTTTTCGCTGATGATGGAGATGCCCTGCCGGCGGGCCTTGTCCAGTTTCGAACCCGGTTCGCTGCCCGCGACAACGTAAGATGTCTTGCCTGTGACAGACGACTGGACAGCGCCACCCAGTGATTCCACAAGCGCTTTGGCTTCATTCCTTCCCATGCTTTCAAGAGAGCCGGTGAAAACGAATGCTTTTCCCTGCAGAGCCGTGTCGGTTGCCTCATCACTGGAGCGGGGGGACACAACGGCTTCGTGAAATTTTTCCATGACTTTCCTGTTTTTGTTTTCTGCAAAAAACTCGACGATGCTTTGCGCGATTTCCGGACCGATTTCGCTGAGCGCGATCAGGTCATCGTGATGGGCTTTCATCAGATTTTCCATGCTGCCGAAATGTCCGGCAAGAATCTTGGCGGTTTGCTCTCCGACATGGCGGATGCCGAGGGCAAAAATGAATTTGTCCAGGGGAGGGGTTTTGGATCGTTCAATGGCATCCAGCAGCTTTTCAGCCGATTTGTGGGCCTGACGGTCGAGCCCCAGCAGCTGTTCTTTCGTCAGGAAATAAAGATCGGCGGGATCGTTGATCAATTTCGCGTCAAAGAGCTGGGCGGAAACTTTTTCACCGAGTCCTTCAATATCCATCGCGCCACGTGAGGCGAAATGACGAATGTGCTCTTTGATTTGCGCGGGACAGGAGAGGTTGACACATCGATGCGCCACTTCACCCTTCAGGCGAACGATTTCCGAGCCGCATTCCGGGCAATGAGACGGCATGCGAAACATTTTTTCCTGTCCGTTTCGTTTTGATTCAATGATTT
>JAQVLL010000001.1:0-15139 GCA_028704195.1 Smithellaceae bacterium | reverse complement strand
AATGATTTTTATGACCTCGGGGATGACATCTCCCGCTCGCTGGATAACGGCGGTATCGCCTATTCGAATATCTTTTTTTATAATTTCATCTTCATTATGCAGGGTGGCACGGCTGACCACAACGCCTCCTACGTTGACCGGTTCCATGATCGCAACCGGCGTCAGGGTGCCCGTTCTGCCCACCTGCACGACAATGTCACAAATCATCGTCGTGGCCTGCTCGGGAGGGAATTTACAGGCCAGTGCCCAGCGGGGGGAGCGTGAAACATTGCCCAGCGTTTCCTGGACGGAGAGATTGTTCACTTTCAGCACAACGCCGTCGATTTCGTAGGGAAGGCCGGGCCGGATGGAATGAATATGTTCAAAGTAGTCAATACAGGCCGAAATGTCCTGTGCCTGGCGGATTAGCGGATTGACGGGGAACCCCCAATCTGCGAGGGTCTGCATGATTTCCCAGTGGCTGGAAAAGTGAATGCCACGAACCGTTCCAATCCCGTAAAGAAAAATATTCAGGGGACGTCTTGCGGTGACTTTTGGGTCCAGCTGGCGTAGCGATCCTGCAGCCGCATTCCGTGGATTGGCAAAAGGGTCTTCGCCCTGTTCCTCGCGGCGGTGATTGAGTTTTGTAAAAGGCTTCTTTTCCATGTAAACTTCGCCACGGACTTCGATGAATTCCGGAACGGCGCGAGAACCTTTTTGTTTTATTCTTAAAGGCATCGATGAAATGGTTTTGAGGTTTTGTGTTACGTCTTCGCCCGTGACTCCGTCGCCGCGTGTCGCTCCGCGCCTGAAAAGGCCGTCTTCGTAAATGAGGTTGACGGCCAGGCCGTCGAGCTTGGGTTCGGTCACGTAATCGATCTGGTCTTGTTTTGCCAGACGCCGGATACGCAAATCAAAATCAAGAATCTCCTGTGAAGAAAAAGCGTTGGCCAAGCTCAGCATGGCTTGCGGGTGATTGAAGGGAGCAAATCTGGAAAGCGGCGCGGCTCCTACACGCTGTGTTGGCGATGACGCAAGATCGTCGTCGGGATATATCGCTTCAAGATCCTGAAGCTCCCGCATCAACCGGTCATATTCCGCGTCGGATATTTCCGGCGCGTCCTGCTGATAGTAACGCCGGTTATGGTATTCAATAACGGTTCGCAGTTCGTAAATGCGTTTTGCCGCGGAATCTTTGTCCATCATTTAACCAGTCGTAGATTTGGTTTTCCGGGTTTTCTTTTTGCGGGCGGTGTGTTTTCAGTCGTTTGTTTTTTTAATAATTGTTCATTAAAAATTGCGTTTTTCACGCGAACGGAATTGATAATCGAGAAGATCACCACGGCTTTTTCCCACTCCGGTGAAAAAGAAAAATGTTCCATTTTTATTTTGTATTTTTCCCAGAGTGAAATCAGGGAAGCCTCATCCAGGGAAAGGATATTGCCCGCGATTTTATTTAAGGATTCTTCAAGCTTATTCATGATGTGTTATGTTATATTGGGTTGAGTCCAAAGTCAAACTGATTGTAAGGGGTCCGTAAATAACACTTGTGTTTTTTCAATCTTGCCGCTAATAAATAAAAAAATATGATGAATCAAAATAAAGTCAAGATAGGTGTATTATCGGACACGCATATTTCCGGCTTTGATGAAAACTTAAAGAGAATCATTGACGAAAATTTTTCTGATGTCGATATGATATTTCATGCTGGAGATTTAGTCGAATTATCCGTCCTGACCCTTTTCGGCGATAAAGAAGTAAGGGCGGTCTGTGGAAACATGGATAGCCCGAGGGTAAGAGAGGAACTTCCTGAACATCTGCTTATGGAGATCAAGGGATTTAAAATAGGGCTGATCCACGGGTGGGGTTCACCCGAGGGGATTGAAAAAAAACTCGCGGCAAAGCTTGGTCCTCTCGATTGCATTGTCTTCGGTCATACGCATTATCCGGTGAACAGGAGCATAGACGGTGTGTACTTTTTCAATCCGGGGTCGGCGGTTGATAAACGCTTTGCAAAATCCAGAAGCATAGGGATCCTGGAAGTAGGCGATGAATTAACAGGCAGGATCATCACGATCAAATGATCCGATTCAATCCCGCTCACGCGGGACGAGCGTTGATTCTCCGTAGCTTGCTGCGAGGTGGTTGATTATAATCAGGAACCGAAAATATGGAAACAATGTTTGCGCCATGGAGAATGGAGTATCTCGTGTGTGAAAAGCAGGAAGGTTGTGTGTTTTGCAAATGTTCGATCCGGTGCGATGATTACATCGTTTTTCAGGGAAAGACATGTTTTGTGATGCTCAACCGGTATCCGTATGTCAATGGTCATTTGATGATTATTCCCGAGCGTCATCTGGGGGATATCGCAGAATTGACCATGGAAGAACGTGGAGAGATATTTGCCCTTCTGGACACTTCTGTGAAAGTATTAAAAGATGCGATGAATCCGAACGGATTCAACATCGGCATGAATCTGGGCAAGGCGGCCGGCGCCGGCATTGCCGAACATGTTCATGTTCATTTGATACCGCGCTGGGAAGGGGACACCAATTTTATGAGTGTGGTCGGCCATGTCCGCGTTGTCCCGGAAGACCTCGCCACCACCGCCGCAAAACTTGCACCGCTTTTTAAAAAATATTCTCGGGAGGTATGAGTGCCATGAAAATATTTTATCTAATTCTGACGATCCTCTTTGCATTTTTTATTGTGACTTTTTCCCAGTTCAATGCAGTGCCCGTAACCATCAAATACTACTACATTCAAGACATCGTTGTTCCCTCCTATATGCTCATTTTTGTTGCCCTGCTCGTGGGGGTGATCATTACGGGCCTGCTGGGTGTTGTGGAAAGATTCCGCCTGAATCGCACGATCAGCCGCCTGAATAAAACGGTCAGGGACCTGCGCAAGGAGTTGAGAGACCACGAAGCACCGCCCATGATTGAAGAACGCAAGAAGATGCCCGAACCTTCTCCATGAGTGCACAGCCGAGATTTATCACTGACGCTTCGCTCACAGGTCTGGCGAAATGGCTCAGGCTGCTGGGATATGACACCGTGGTATACAGCGGCAAGGCCGGCCGGCTGATGATGCGGCAGGCGCAAGACCAGAGGCGTGTCCTGTTGACCCGCAGAAGAGATATGCTCGAGCGGCAGTTTTCAGGGGATATCCTTCTTTTGCCGGCGGCAGGCACAGGCCGGCAGCTCGGTTTTGTCATCCGTAAACTGTCATTAAAAATCGATTACGAAAACATGTACAGAATTTGTCTGATCTGCAATTCAAGGCTGTGCCCGACTACGCGTGGGGATGTTCATGATCTGGTCCCGCCGTTTGTTTATGAAAATTATGACCGTTATAACCGTTGCGAGAGCTGTGGAAAGATTTACTGGCCCGGAACGCATATTCGGAACGCGCTGAAGTTTCTGAAAGATAACGACATCACCATACCGGTGCATGATCAGACACGGTGAATTGCCGGCGTCTATACGGACGACCGTTATGCCGCCTGGGGCGGATGCCTGCGGATAAGTGTTTTCTAGGGCGATACCGCGCAGTCGCGGTCATCGCCTTTTATTTTTTCGATCGCATGCGGAATTGCCGGCAGAACAGCGGCAAGATTCTCCCTGGCACCTTTGGGGCTTCCGGGGAGATTGATGATCAACGAATGGCCACGAATTCCGGCAACCGCTCTGGAAATCATGGCATGGGGCGTAATTTTCATGCTGGCGATGCGCATGGCTTCGGCCATTCCGGGAATTTCTTTATCCAGAACTTTCTGGGTGGCATCCGGTGTAAGATCGCGCGGACTGACCCCCGTTCCGCCCGTGGTCAAAATCAAATCCATTCCTTCCACATCAGCAAATCGAATAATCGCTTTCTGTATCTGATCGACTTCATCGGGGGTAATGAGGGTATGCTTTACTTCAACAGCGGCGCCCGCCAGCATTTCTGCTATGGCGGGGCCGCTTAAATCCTGCCTTTTGCCCTGAGAGCCTTTATCGCTCACTGTAATAATGGCGGCATAGAACATTGAAGGTTACGTTTCAGTTTCTTTTTTCGATTCGGCAATAATTTTATCCGCGATGTAGGAAGGAACTTCTTCATAATGCGAATCGGTATAGGTGAAATTTCCCCGCCCGCTGGTCATGGAACGAAGATCAGGGGCGTATTTTAAAATTTCCGCAAGGGGGACTTGACCTTTAATGATTTGGTTGGTGCCGTTCGTGTCCATACCCAGAACACGCCCGCGCCGGCTGTTGAGATCACCGATGACGTCGCCCATATATTCATCAGGGACTTCAATGGCAATATTCACTATGGGCTCCAGAAGAATCGGCTGACATTCCATAACGCCTTTTTGAAACGCCATGGAGCCGGCAATTTTAAACGCCATTTCCGATGAATCGACTGTGTGGTAAGAGCCGAAAACAAGCGATATTCTGAAGTCCACCACGGGGTAACCCGCTATCACGCCTTTGGCTGCAGCTTCCTGAATGCCTTTGTCTACGGCCGGTCGGTATTGCCCGGGAATAACGCCGCCAACAATCTTATCCAGGAATTCATAGCCTGCGCCGCGCGGCAGCGGTTCGATGTCGATCGTGCAGTCGCCAAACTGACCGCGTCCTCCGGATTGTTTCTTGTAGCGGCCTTGAACGTTGGTTTTGCCCTTGATGGTTTCCAGGTAGGGAACCTTCGGTGTGTTCAGGTTGACTTCAACGCCGAATTTTCGTTTCATTTTCTCCACGTTGACTTCAATATGCACCTGTCCCATGCCGGAGAGAATCATTTCCTTGGTCTGGACGTTGCGTGAGAAAACAATCGTCGGATCTTCTTCCGTCAGGCGGTGGATGGACGAGGCTATCTTGTCTTCGTCACCTCTGGACTTCGGTTCGACGGCAAAAGACATGATAGGTGGCGGAACAGCGACTTTTTCGAAGATGATGGGCGCTTTTTCGAAGCAAAGAGTGTCGCCGGCAACGGTTTCCTTCAGTTTAGCAACGCCGGCGATGTCGCCTGGGATGAGGACTTCCGCCTGTTTCTGATTTTTGCCTTCCAAAAAGAAAATATGACCGAATTTTTCCGTGATTTTTTTAGAAGAGTTATAGACAGCGGAATCAGCATTAAGTTTGCCGGAATAAACCCGGAACAATGTCAGGCGTCCGGCGTAAGGATCGGCGATGGTTTTGAAAACAATGGCAGAAAAAGGAGCATCTTCCGACGGTTGTCTTTCTTCAACACTGTCCGTGCCCGGTTTATGACCTTTCACAGGTCCACGATCAACGGGTGACGCAAATGAACTGGCCGCCAAATCCATCAGCATGGTCGTGCCGATGCCTTTGATGGCTGAACCGCATATGACGGGAATGATGCTGCCCGACAGGATACCTTTTCTCAATCCGGCTTTAAGCTCATCGGCGGAAAGTTCACCGGCTTCCAGGTATTTGTTCATCAATTCGTCATCGGCTTCCGCAATGTCTTCGACCATGGAGCTGTGTATGCTTTTGGCATCATCCATCATATCTGCGGGTATGTCGCCCGCCTTACCGATGCCCTTGTTGTCAGTGAACGTATAGGCTTTCATGCTGATCAGATCGACAATTCCCTGAAATTTATCTTCCGCGCCGATGGGCAGACAGACGGGGGTTGCTTTCTTCTTGAGTTTGGTTTTGATGCTTTCCAGCACCTTGTTGAAATCAGCCCTTTCGCGATCCATACGGTTGATGAAAATCATGCGGGGGAGGGAATATTCATCGGCCAGCTCCCAGACTTTTTGCGTCTGGAATTCAACGCCGCCAACAGAATCAATCACTACGATAGCATTATCCACAATACTGATCGAACACTTGATGTCAAAGGTAAAGTTGGAGTCGCCCGGCGTATCGACGATGTTGATTTTATGTTTATCCCATTCAACAAAATTGGCTGCGGACGATATGGAAACGTGTTTTCTCTGCTCTTCCGGTTCAAAATCCATGGTGGATGAGCCGTCGTCTACACGTCCCAGGCGCTCATTTTTTCCGGAGACATATAACAGGGATTCACAAAGAGAAGTTTTGCCTGTTCCGCCGTGGCCGATTACAACCACATTTCTGAGAGATTTGGATTCGTATTTTGCCATGAAAACTCCTTTCGATATCTCAACAAGATCAGCGAAAAAATCTGCTGAAACAGGTTCATACAGAATGCGGGCTTGTTTAGCCTATCCGGCAGCGAAAATCAAGGTAATTTTCCACGATTGACAATTTCAGAAGCTTCCTGTGCCGACAAAGTCCGTGCATCAAAAGGCTTTGGGAATTCATCTTTTGAGCAGATGGTTTTCACCCAGTTTCATGGGGTAAAAGACCGCAAATATGCAGAGAAACAGGGCAAAAGAGAAGGACAGCGCCAGCCGGATGATTTGCTTGGCGGATAAGCTCTGTCCATGTAATTCGGCCATAAAGACTCGATAAACCGGTCCTGCCTCAAGGATAATGACGGAAGCGATCAGGCCAAAACTGAGAAGCATGAAAAGCAGTCCCCCAAAGCTGGTCGCCGACATTGCGGGATTCTCGGATTTGAAATCCGGGTAACGGGCACCCAGCCCAACAGCCAGCGCAACGATTGCCGGAACCAGACAGAAGATTGTCAGCACGGATAAGAACATCATGAATGGTGTGACCCTCAACAGAATATTCGATGCGACGATAAGTGTTTCCGTAAGAAAAAGCAGCGGCAGATAGTAGAGAAAAAACTTTATCCAGAGAAATGTTTTCATTGAAACAGGCGCCGATTGAATAATCCAGAAGGCTTCACCCTCCATGCTGACGGCCGGAAAAACAAACCGGGCGGCGATTGCCGAAAGGACAAAAGCCGAAAGTCCCACATTTAAAAAAGAAAAAACATTTTGCAGATAGACGGTTTTGATCGGTGATCGGTCCAACGGCAGGACGGAGAAATTATACAGGTAAATCACGATCAGCGCACAGATGAGAAAAAGCTGTGGCCACTGCGTGGAATCCCTGAAGAACGATCGCAGTTCCTTTACGGCGAAAGCCTTGGCCGGTCTTGAAAGAAAATTCAACAGGCCCTCCCAGCTGCGGCCGCCGAAGGTTACCGGTTTGAAAAGCCTTTTTGCTGTTGTCTGAGCGCGCGAGAAACCGCGGAAGTAGATGGCACCCGCCGTTGTTTCGTTTATGAAAAGAAGGAACAAAACAAAGCTGGCGGAAAGGGCCAGGTTCAATGCGGAAGCGCTCCATTCGCTTTTCAGGGCAAAACGAACCGTATCGGTTATCCAGGTTGTCGGCAGATAAGGCAGATTGAGCGCCTGCATGGAATTAAAATACAGAACAACGGAGGCAAAACTATCCGGATTAACGAGCTGTTCCGGTTGAATCATTCTCAAAACAATGATGAGCAGCACCGCCAGCAAAACCCCCAGGATGACAAAAAGGGTGCGTATTTTCCCCGCGGGAAGTATTGCGGCCCCCAGCAAAACAACCATGCTGCTGAGGCCTGAGGCGATCAGGCACATGCAGACAATGGCGGCAAGGGTGATCAGATAATAAAAAATACCGGCATCAAAAACCAGGCCGTAGGATAAAAAAACAGGAAGGCTAAACGCCACAACCATCCAGGATGAATCAAAGGCGCTGGTCAACCACCTGGATCTGAAAATGTCCACCACAGAAACCGGTAGAGAATGCAGCAAAGATAAATCGCGGCTCAAATACAGATGAGATAGACTGTTGATAACACTGCTGAAAAGCAGGAGGGTGGAGAAGGTGATGATCATCATGGAAAGAAGCTTCATGGCCAGGATATCGCCGAAATCCTGCACGCTTTGGAAGTAGGTCAATACCCGGTAAAAGATCAGGAAAGCCCCTGCCCAGAATATCAGGCCGATGAAGAAAAAAAAGAAAAACCGTGATCGGCGGTTGTTTTGCACGCCGGGCCTCGCGGAAAGCAGCCGGGGGGTCAATAATGTCCATACGGTATTTTTCATAGGGTTATACTTCCCGTACTAACGTCAGAAAAACTTCTTCCAGTCTGGCTTCACCGGTTTTAGCAGCCAGGTTCAATTCGGCAACCGTACCCTCGGCGATGAGGGTTCCTTTGTGGATAACTCCGATTCTATCGCACAGATCTTCGGCCAGACTCAAGGTGTGGGTGGAGACGAAGACAGTAACATTTTGTGCGGCCAGTCCCTTGAGAATGTCCCTGACCATTCGAACGGCTTCAGGATCCAGGCCGACCATCGGCTCATCGATGACCATGACTTTCGGATCATGGAGCAGCGCCGCCGCAATAATTAGTCTCTGCTTCATTCCATGTGAATAGGCTTCAATGATTTCATTCGCCCAGTCCCAGAGAGAAAATTGTTTTAAAAGCTCTTTCGATTTATGATAGAGATCCTGAAGGTCGACATGATATAGATCACCAATAAATTTAAGAAACTCCATGCCGGTCAGTTTTTCATACAGAAACGGTCTGTCGGGTACAAAACCGATCATATTTTTTGCGGCGACGGGTTCTTTGTGGACGTCAATTCCGGCAATTATGACACTTCCGGCTGTCGGTTCGATAATACCGCCCATCATGCGGATAGTTGTGGTTTTTCCCGCACCGTTAGGCCCGATAAATCCATAAATTTCCCCGGTAGCCACACTTAAACTTAAATTATCGACAGCCAGCGTTGTTCCATAATCTTTGGTCAGTTGTTTGAGTTCAATCATTATCTTGTTGATACAACCTCCAGTTTTATTTTACCCATGACGCCCAGCAGATCCAGTTGCTGGCTGCCTTCGCCGCGCACCAGGCGGATATGTGTCACATCTGCCGGAATCTGGTTGAAAACAGCATCGGCGGTGACCCATTGCCCCACATAGGCAAGGTTCCAGGCATGATAATAAAAACGGCCATTGAGATAAACCAGCCCGGTTTCAATCTGGGCCGGCACTCCGGCCGAGCGCAGCAGGGCGGCGGTTAAAACCGCATGTTCATTGCAGTCGCCTGTCCTGTTTTTTAAAACCTCCAGTGCATTGGGCACGGACAAAACGGGTTTTTTCTTGATATTTTTATACACCCAGGCAACGATTTTACGCATTTTGCCGGAAGGCGAGTCACCGGTTGAAACCATATTTTCCATCGCGGCTTTTATTTGCGGGTGGCTGCTTTGGACCAGGGGGGAAGGCTGCAGAAATTGCCTCAGAAAAGGCGGCCTTTTTGTATCAGGCGCGGGCTCCGTGGGAAGGAGTTCCCGGGTAACGGTCAGAAGGTTCTGACGGAACCTTTGACGACCGCCGTTAAGTATCAGTCCCGAAGCATGAATGTTACTGATTTTGATGGTTATTTCAGTTAAACTTGCCGGGTCGGCAAGGATTTGATTGGAAGGGACTGAGGCGACTTGCGTAAAATCAACGGCATTGTCCATAGCAAATTCTTTGCGTGCCTGTTCGGGGCTGACCTTTTCCATGGATAGACCCAGAATCCCGGATTCTTTCAATACTTCACCGTCTTTGGCCAACCAGGCACAATTTTTTGCACCCATAAAATCGGCGCAGAATTTCTGTGTCAGGACGCGCTTCCCCATGATCGGGATGATTTCATCCGCGTTTCGGGTCACTGATATTTTGCGGATGCCCAGGGTGGATGGATCAAAAATGCTGAAAGAAGAGGTCTGGTTTTTCTCCAGACCTGCCCGGAATGCGGCTTCATAAATATTGCCGCTGATATGAGGAACATCGCTGATTGGAAGAACAATTTTTTCTTCCGCGCGCAGGGTACCGGCATATAAAATGAGTTGGTCATTACTGATGGATCCGCGGGCGTTGAACCGGAACAAACTTGAATTGAGCTGAAAATGAAAACTGGAGAAGGTCATGTCCGGATTCAGTTCCGTCTCCGTGGATATGTGAAGTGCCTGGGTGATGCCCATTGTATTGATCTGCATGGTGACGTTTTCCATTGTCTGAAAGCGGCCGTTTTCCAGCCCGTGGAATGTTCGATGGATGACGCCGATTTTTTTCCTGTTTTGATAAATATTCATCCAGGATTCGGGCTGACGTGCAATTTTCACCTTCGGATTCAAGGGGACGGTTGCGGGTTGATCCTTAAAAAAATCCAGCCGAACGGCCAGCAGGCTAAGAAATACTAAAGTGATTCCAATACCCCAGGCCATATTCCATTTTGTTTTCGACATGTTTTTCTGTCTTTCCGAAATGAGGAAAAATATCCTTTTGCATTATATCGGCAGGATCCATACCGGTCAACCACCGTATTTTTAAAAGATATAGATTAAAACAAATTTTAAAACATCACTTGACAAATCCAATTTAGCGGTATATAAAGCTAAATTCTTATTATTAAGGCTCGATTCGGTGGATCCCTCATCTGGTAGAGACTCTTCCAAATGCGGGTTTTTTTTTATAATGAGACCCAAGTTTCAGAAACGAAGTGCACTGAAACTTGCTGGTCGAATTATCCCGCGAGCGAAGTGAGTAGGGATAGTGGGTATTTCGGCTACATCGAATTAGATGGGTTAGGGTTAGTTTACTTCTTTAAAAGCAGCAAACAAGAATGATCAATCGTTAAGTAAGACAATTATTGGAGAGGAAAGCATCATGAAGTGCGACGATCAGAAAATCCGCAACATTGGAATCAGCGCCCATATTGATTCCGGTAAAACCACGCTCAGTGAAAGGATTCTTTTTTATACCAAGAGAATTCATGCCATCCATGACGTGAAAGGGAAGGACGGCGTGGGCGCCACCATGGATTCCATGGATCTGGAAAAAGAAAGAGGCATCACGATTGCGTCGGCAGCCACATATTGTGAATGGAAAGGGTATGAGATTAACATTATCGATACCCCGGGCCATGTCGATTTCACCATCGAAGTAGAGCGGTCCCTGCGGGTTTTAGATGGTGCCATCCTGGTTTTGTGTTCCGTTGGCGGCGTTCAGTCGCAGTCCATCACGGTCGATCATCAGATGAAGCGATATAAAGTGCCCTGCATCGCCTTTATTAACAAGTGCGACCGCAGCGGTGCCAATCCTTTCCGCGTGATCGGTCAGCTTAAATCAAAACTGGGGCACAATGCCGTTGCCATGCAGATTCCTATCGGTCTGGAAACAGACCTGCAGGGGGTCGTTGATCTGGTGACCATGAAAGCGATGTATTTTGATGGTGATAACGGGGAAGACGTTCGCATGGAAGAAATTCCGCAGCACCTTCTTGCGGAAGCCAGGACCAGAAGAGAAGAACTGATTGATGCCGCTTCAATGTTTTCAGATGAACTGACGGAAACCATTCTGGAGGAGAAGGAAATCCCCGCCGAGCTGCTTTACACCGCAATTCGCAGGGGCACATTAAAGAGGGAGCTGACCCCGGTCTACATGGGTTCAGCCTATAAAAACAAAGCGATTCAGCCTCTACTGGATGGTGTGACGTTATTGCTTCCGGCGCCTTCTGAAGTGGAGAACGTAGCTCTTGATATGAACAACAACGAAGAACCTGTTGTGTTGAGTTGTGATTCGGAAAAACCGATCATCGCACTGGCTTTTAAGCTGGAAGACGGTCAGTACGGTCAGTTAACGTATATAAGGGCTTATGAAGGCACTGTGGAGAAGGGATGCACCATCGTCAATGTGCGAAACGGCAAAAAAATTAAAGTTGGCCGTGTCGTGCGGATGCATGCTGATCAGATGGAAGATGTCGATCAGCTGCGTGCCGGTTACATTGGCGCACTGTTCGGCATTGAATGTTCATCGGGCGATACGTTTGTTTCACCCGGGATCAATATGACCATGACGTCCATGTATGTGCCCAAGCCGGTTATTTCTCTGGCGATTGTTCCGAAAGACAATAAATCTCAAATGGCCATGTCCAAGGCCCTGAACCGTTTCTCCAAGGAAGATCCGACATTCAAGACGTATGTCGACCACGAAACCAATGAAACCATCATTGAGGGCATGGGTGAGCTCCATCTGGACATCTACGTCGAAAGAATGAAGCGTGAATACAATGCGGAAGTCACCACAGGCAATCCTCGTGTGGCTTACCGTGAAACCATAACGCAGCGGGCGGATTTCAACTATACACACAAGAAACAGACCGGCGGTTCCGGACAGTTCGGACGGGTTGCCGGATACATTGAGCCGATCAACGATGCGGAATTTGTTTTTGAAAATGAAGTCTTCGGCGGTGCAATCCCGACGCAGTACATTGCCGCCTGCGAAAAAGGTTTCAGGCAGAGCATGGCCAAAGGACCAAAACTGGAATTTCCGGTCACCGGTGTTAAGGTGGTGATCAATGATGGCGCATCGCACGCCGTGGATTCATCCGATATGGCTTTCCAGGCAGCCGCGCGCGGCGCTTTCAAGGAAGCCTACCTTCGTGCCAAACCGGTTATTCACGAACCGATTATGAAAGTTGTTGTGGAAACACCCACAGAATTTCAGGGTTCCGTGATGGGGCTTCTCAATCAGCGTCGAGGCATGATTATCGGTTCGCAGGACGAAGGGGTGATGTGCGTGATTGAATCACAGGTTCCACTGGCGGAAATGTTTGGTTTTTCGACCGTTCTGCGTTCATCCACGCAGGGCAAGGCGCAGTTCACGATGGAGTTTGCTCTTTACCGCCAGGTGCCGCAGTCGATTGCAGAAAAAATCGCCCTTGAGGTGGCCCAAAACAAGAAGACAGCGGCCTAAACAGGCTAAAGGCAAAAAGTTAAAGGTTAAAATTTCAAGGCAATTTGATGTCAGTCGGCAGAGCTTTAAGACGGGAAAACAATGTTATCCATTTAACGTATAAGGATGAAATCATGATTAAACAGGAAATCATTCAGCGCAATCCACTGCTCAATCTTGGATTTGAGAACGATTATATTTTAAAAAGCGGTGATTTTGGAGCGGTTTTAGCCCACGCAGGAGTTGGTAAAACTGCCTTGCTTGTTCAGATGGCTCTCCATGCCATGATGCATGAACAACCCGTTTTGCACGTGAGTCTGAATGACGCCGTAAGCAAGGTAGATGTCTGGTATCGTGAATTATTCAACGATATGGCATCCAAATATGACTCTGCCGAAGTGACGGAATACTGGGAAAATATTCTCAATTACCGTTTCATTATGACTTTTCGGGTGGAAGGGTTCAGCGTCCCGAAACTGGAGGAACGCCTGACCGACTTGATGCAGCAGAATATCTTCAAACCCTACGTGATCATTCTGGACGGATTGAAATTTGATGAATCGGGGCGTGGTCTTCTGGCGGAATTGAAGGAACTGACCCAAAAATATTCCATGAGAATCTGGTTTACCATTCATACGCATCGCCACGAACCACCCAGAGAAGACGGACTGCCGCTTTCTTTTCGGCACGTCGAAGACCTGTTTGATGTTCTGGTACAGTTGGTTGCCGAAGGACCGGAAGTTTACATCAAGGTTCTCAAGGGCCGGTCTTCCGAAGCCAAACAGGATGTCCTGCTTTTAGATCCGGCGACCATGCTGATTAAAGTGTAAATCGACACGATTGTTTATATCCAATGACACAACCTCATCGATGTTGAAACCGGGGATGGACATGTCGAATAACCGGCTGCAGAATGAGAAAAGCCCCTATCTGTTGCAACATGCTCAAAATCCGGTGGACTGGTATCCCTGGGGGGAAGAAGCCTTTGAAAAGGCCCGCCGGGAAGACAAGCCTGTCTTCCTGTCTATCGGGTATTCCACCTGTCACTGGTGTCATGTTATGGAACGGGAATCCTTTGAGAACGAGGAAATCGCCCGCCTTCTGAATGACTCGTTTGTAAACATCAAAGTTGACCGCGAGGAGCGGCCTGAGATTGATGCCGTTTACATGAAGGTTTGCCAGGTCATGACGCAAAGCGGCGGCTGGCCCCTGACCATCATGATGACACCGGATAAACAACCCTTTTTTGCCGCGACCTACATTCCCGATGTAAGCAGATATGGCCGTGTCGGCCTGAAGGAGATGATCCCCGCAGTCAAAAAACTATGGCAGGAGAGGCGTGCTGATCTCCTGTCCGATGCATCGGAAATTACCGGGGCGTTGCGACAATTGCCGGTCAACGTCTCACGGGTTCCCGGCGCAGACACCTTGCATCGGGCCTATCGGTCCTTGTTGGCCAGCTTCGACAGGACTTACGGCGGATTTGGCCGGGCGCCCAAATTTCCCTCGCCTCACAATTTCTTTTTTCTGCTGCGATACTGGAAGCGAACCGGATCTGAACAGACTTTGCAAATTGTGGAACACACCCTGCAGAATATGCGGCGAGGCGGGATTTATGATCAGCTCGGCTTCGGTTTTCACCGCTACGCGACCGACGAACGTTGGATCGTACCTCATTTTGAAAAGATGCTCTACGATCAGGCGCTCATGGCGCTTGCTTTCATCGAACTTTACCAGGCGACGGGGAAAAAGGAATACGAAAGTTCGGCTCGTGAAATTTTCACTTATGTGCTGCGCGACATGACGGATGACGAGGGCGGTTTTTATTGTGCCGAGGACGCGGACAGCGAAGGAGTGGAAGGAAAATTTTACTTGTGGACCCCCGAGGAGGTCCGGGGTATTCTCACAAAAGACGAAGCGGCCCTGTTTTTATCCGAATACAGGCATGAGGATGACAGGCTCATGCAGGGGATGCAGGAAGTACCGGAAGGCCAATTCATCCCGCATCTGGAAGGAATATCCGATGTTGATGCAAAGGGTATCCCGACGTACCGCTCCGGCAAAATGGAGAGTATCCGGAAAAAGCTTTTTGCACACAGGCAGAAAAGAGTCCACCCGTTGAAAGACGACAAGATCCTGACGGACTGGAACGGCCTGATGATTGCCTCTCTGTCGCGGGGAGCGCAGGCCTTTGATGAACCTGAATATGGCAAAGCGGCGATTCGGGCGATGGGATTTATTATAAAAGCCATGCGGGACAAAGAGGGTCGACTGCTGCACCGGTATTGTAAAGGGCAGGCGGCGGTCATGGGAAACGTAGATGATTATTCTTTTCTGATCTGGGCGCTTCTCGAACTTTACGAAACAACGTTTGAGGCCGGGTACCTGATTCAAGCGCTGGAATATCAATCTCACCTCTTTGCCCGTTTCCGGGATGAACGCGGTGGCGGATTCTTTTTCACACCCGATGACGCGGAATCCCTCCTGATGCGCCC
>JAQVLL010000108.1 GCA_028704195.1 Smithellaceae bacterium | reverse complement strand
ATTCAGGAGCAATAGGGCCATTCCGGGCGCTTGAGCTCATCAAGGGTGCAGGAGAATGGTCTCTGGATGAAGGATTCCAGAAGGAGAACGAAACACTGGCTGACATGATCATATCCGATCAGTTCAAGTGCGGTGTCTACTCATTTGATCTTACCCAGCGCCGGGCCAAGAAACTTCCCGGCAGACCGCCGAAAGACGTCAAGGGCAACAAGATTGCGAAGATCGGCGTCATCGGTGCCGGCCTCATGGCATCCCAGATGGCCCTATTATTCGCGCAGCGGTACCAGTGCCCCGTGGTCATGAAGGACATCAAGCAGGAATTCGTGGATAAAGGGTTGGCTTACTGCAGGGAACAGCTTGCCAAGTCAGCTAAGAAAGGCAAACTTTCCGCAGCCGATGCAAAGTGGATGGGCGAAGAGCTCATCACCGGCACCTTAACATACGAACCGTTCAAGGACTGCGATTTCGTCATCGAGGCCGTTTTCGAAGAAATGGGCATCAAACAGAAAATTTTCGGTGATCTGGAAGCAGCCTGCAAGCCGGAGTGCCTGTTCCTTACCAATACATCCTCTCTGGATGTTGCCGAGATGGGCAAAAACCTGAAGGATCCATCCCGCGTGGTAGGCTTCCATTTCTTTAACCCCATTGCAGTGCTCCCGCTTGTCGAGATCATCAAGACTGAAAAAACCAGCGATGTCGTCCTGGCAACGGCATTTGACATTGCCAAGAAAATCAAGAAGACGCCTGTTCTCGTGAAGAACGCGCCCGCTTTCCTCGTCAACAGGATTCTGCTGGCATGGATGGATGGCATCTTCCAGTGCATCGATGAAGGGGCGCCTTCCATGCAGGAGGATAACGCGGTTGGCGAGCTGGGGTACCCCATGTCACCGTTTACCCTTGCCGCGCTGGTGGTACCTGCCATTGCCCTGCACGTTCAGGAGACCCTCAACAAGGCATGGCCTGACCGGTTCCCGGTTAGCACAGGGCTCAAAAACCTGGTGGCGAAGGGCAAGAAGTCCATCCTGACCTTCACCGATAAGGGTATTGTTGTTGATCCCGAAATCGCAGCCGGCTGGCCGCAGGGTGACAAGAAGTTCACCGACGACGAGATCAGGGAGCGTGTCCTGAATCGTGTCGCAAAGGAGATCGATTTTATCCTCAAAGAGGGTGTCGTGGCGAGCCCGAAAGATGTGGATACCGGTGTTATCATGGGAGCGGGATGGCCGTTCTTCATGGGCGGTATTACTGCTTACCTTGATCAGAAAGGCATTTCCAAGAAGGTCGTGGGTAGAGACTTCCACGAGAACGGTTTCTTGGCAATAGAGAAATAGCAGAAGGACAATAACCAATTGAGGAGCCGGACGGTCTTTGGACCTGTTCGGCTCCTTTTTTATGGTTGAGTTTTTCCGGGAGGTTCAACAACAGGATGGCGTATCTTAACGTGAACCCTTTCCATTTTCGATAGCGTCCGCCAGGCGCCGACTCAACGATTGATAATTAACCGTATCTTTTTTGCTTTCTGCGGGGGGAGCAGTGATTTCTCCTTTATCATGGCTATCACGGGCTATTTCCTTTTCCACCTTGAATGCATCTTTTACCGTTTCGTTGGTTGTGTCTTTTCCGGGCGACCCTTTAACATAAGCTTGCGTTTGTCCCAGTTCCTTATCGGCGACCTTATCCATGTCCGCAAAGGCCGGGGAGATCAGGATCGCGCCAAAAAGTAGGACAGCGCAAAAAATCGTTAAGCTGTTGTATCCTTTCATTTTATGCTCCTTTCGTTGCAATGCCCACGGTTTGTATGCAATGTTTCTAAAAAACTCCCGGGCAGCAACCTTTTGCCGTCCGCCGATCTTCTGATATTTACACTTAATTATAATGCTGATTTTAGAAAAATCAAGCTTTAGTCGAGGGATATTATATGATAACAAAATCGATGAGTTGGTTTTTTGAGTGCACGAATTGTTAGAAACACTTATTATTAGGGGAAAGGGACGCCGGTTAAAAAGTTAAAAAAGAATCTGAGGGAGGGAACGTCATGCGTAAATGGATGATAGGGTTTTTAATGACACTGGCAGCGGCAGTCGGCATCTTCTGGGTTACGATTGACAAGGACATGCGCCAGGTGATTTTACATGCGCCGAAAGACAGGAATGTTCTCTTCTGGTCCATCCCGCAGCGTGATGCTGCTTTTCGTTCGATGGCCAGGGTCCCTTTTGTTGCCAAATCCCGGATCATTTCTGCCGGCAAAGATGTCCATCCCCTGCAGAAGGGACAGCCGCTTCATATAGGCATCGATGTTGATGCCTATATGAATGATCAGCGCACCGCCGGATTGCTGATCATTCAGGACGGCAAAATCCGTTTCGAAAAATATGGACTGGATTTCAGCGCCGACAAAAGATGGACCAGTTTTTCGGTCGCCAAATCATTCACCTCGACATTGGTCGGTGCGGCAATCAAGGACGGCTATGTCAAGAGTGTTGATGACAAGGTATCTGACTACATTCCCGACCTCAAAGGTTCTGTTTATGATGACGTTACGATCAGGCAGCTTTTGACCATGACATCCGGTGTGAAGTGGAATGAGGATTATGCCGATCCCAAATCGGATGTTGCTTTGTTTGATGTGCACAAGGCTGAACCGGGCGTTGACGTGACGGTCAGCTATATGCGTAAATTGGAGCGCGAAGCGCCTCCGGGTGCGAAATGGGTTTACAAAACCGGCGAGACCAATCTGGTCGGTGTGCTGGTCAGTTCGGCGACCAAAAAGACATTGTCCGACTATCTGTCGGAGAAAATCTGGCAGCCTTTTGGCATGGAGCAGGATGCGAGCTGGTTATTGGGATCCACCGGCCATGAAATCAGCGGCTGTTGTCTCCAGGCTTCAACCCGGGACTTTGCGCGTTTCGGTCTGTTTATCCTTGGTGGCGGTATGGCAAATGGTAAATCCGTGTTACCCGAAGGCTGGATAACGGCGGCAACGATGAAGCATGCCGATACCGATCAGGCGGAATATGGCTATGGCTATCAGTGGTGGGTTCTGAAAGATGGCAGTTTTTCTGCGAGAGGGATTTTCGGTCAGGGCATTTTCATCGACCCCGGGCGCAAACTGATCATCGCGTCTAACAGCAACTGGCCTTATGCGACGGATCGTCAGGGCGGAGACCAGAGCAGCAAGCGCCTTTCTTTTTACAGACAGGTGCAGATGGCGATTGACAACGAGGCGAAGAGCAAAAAGTAGAGCCGAATGATTTGATGATTTATCCTGAACTATAGTTGGCCAAAGGCATCGTCCATGAATTACAGAACATAATCCGAGTCTTCCAGGCAGGCTCGCTTCCGGCCATAAGCGAAAAACGGTTTCTGCTCGCTTCGCTGCCGGCATCCGAACGGATGTCTTGCTGGATTTCATAAAGTTCTGAAGATTAGCAGCGGCTGCCCGTTTGCAGATGAATTCACGGGAGTCTATGCATTGTTTCACCTTTGATTGTTTCTTCAAGAAGGCACCAGGTTGGTTCATATATGTCGGGATCTTTGCGGGCCCTCGGGCCTGCGACAAAACGTCAGCGCTGCACGATCCACTCCGGTCTGTCCTCCGGATATAATTTTATCGATTTTCACCATCGGCCTTCATCCTTCTTACCTGAGACCGCCTTATTCCCTCCAACAGTCCCTATTTGCTGATCGTGCCCTTCCTGTCCATAAAATCAATCGACCTTTCCAACTGAACTACATCTGGCGTGAGCAATTCTTCTGTAGTAATTATTTCTTTGCTATCAGGTTTTTCCACCATTTATAGTTTCGCTGATGCGTTTTAATCCCGACGCTGCACGACAAGCGTTCACTCTCCATTGCTTGCTGCGAGGTGGTTGATTTTTTTTTGCATGCAATAATATTTTATGAATTTATTTTAATGTAATTCATTTAGATTGCCAGGTTTGAAGCTCCTGGATATATTTGCAACAAAAGCATCATAAACCGTTTTTTGATTCGTTGGATATTGAATATATAAGTGATTTATAAAGGAATAATTTGCCTCTACAGCGTGAATGGGAAACAAACCATCGTTTAACTCTCTTAAATTTCCAGGTACATCTAAATCAGATAGCTACAAAAGTGCAATTTTTTGTTGCCATGAAGTTTGATTATTAAACTGGTTGAATGTGCATAAACAGAAGGCAGAGCCATTTCTGGTCCTGCCTTCTGTTTCCATGGTAAGAACCATGGATTCAAAAACCCGTTGATGGAAACCAGTTTTATTGCTGAATCTTCCGCCGAATACCGGCAAGTCCAGCCAGACCGAGGCCAAGAAGGATCATGGTGACGGGTTCCGGGATAGTCGCTGGTGTGCCATCATTAATGATCAGATTCCTGAAATCCACAAAATCATCTCCATTACCATTCCAGTCCGTTCCGTAAAATCTAACCCGGCTGATATTTGTAACATCGAATACACCGCCTTCGGTGAAAGTGCTACTGTTTACATTTACCATTACGTTAGTCCATGTGGGATAGGGTTCGTCATTCCAGGGCTCCTGCGCCGCATAAACAATGCCATAGTCTCTGTATCCGAGGTAGGTATCTCCGTCCGTATCGTAAGTGTAGATGCGCAGGAAGACCGGTGCGTCATAGTATGGATTTGTATTCGTTTGAGGATCGTGATAGAAGCGGGTGTCAAATGAGATTGTCGTTTCGCTTCCGCTCAAATCAAGGCCGTCGCCCGGGGTAGTAATCCCGGCAAGATTTAAGTCCACGTACTGGTACCACCAAGCGGCATCATCAATCAGGTTGTGGCGGGTAAATCCCGGATCGTCGCTTATAAAGGTGATCGTGTCACTATTAAAAGCGGGGTAGATCGCGTTGCCGCTTGGCGACTGGGAATTATACGTGTAGCCCAAGTTGATCTGTTGATCCATGAGAATCTGGATAGCCTCCGCTGTTACTGGAAGATACGACAGTGTTAGCGTAAAAACCACGAGAACTGCGAACACGACTGTTCTAAAACGAATCTTTTTCATAGAAAACAATCCTCCTTTCTTTATGATGCAAAAATTCAGAGGTTGAAATTGACGCATTATAAGCGAGACAACATGTATCGCATTATAGTGAAAATCAGCATTTTCTGTACCAAATTTAGTTGCCTTCAGAATAATTTTAAATAATGGATATTATATTAATATTTTACAGATTTAAGCCAAATGTTTGCGAAATCTCCATAATATCAAAAGTGTAAAGATTCTCGACAATTGTTTTATGTATGTTGTCTGGAGTGTTCAATTATATTGGGAATGTATACAATTTTAAAAGTTGTATACTTTCCTTACAATTTATTGCGTATTCCGACACACGTTAACACCTAAATATACTGCAAGTCGTCATCTGATTCCGTTTCAATGTGTTACCCCCATCAGGAGGAATCGATGGCTAACGCCTGACTCTCACTTCAGGAAGTTGTTAGATATAGGAGTTTGGAAGGTAGCATCGAGGAACTCAGCAGACTAAAATTTACGTTGTAGTCCTGCCTGTCCATTGAGGGAAATTATGCTGTCGACTTTAGTATAAACGCTTCAATGTCTTGCATCACCTCCGCACGGTGCATATATCTGTTCGACGGGCAGGTGACGACAGTTGCCTTAGGAAGCCTGCCCACCATGTGTCGAATATTTATGGAGGAGTGCAGCTTATCTGTGGGGGCATAAGCCAATGCTACGGGTATTCGCACGCTGTCTAAATACGGCCAGACCTGGTAGCGCCCTCTAATGGCGGCTATAGCCGAAAGCTTGATCCTCTGGGGGTGGGCTGCTTGAAGCGTTTCATTATAACGCATCATCTGTTCGGGTTCGTTTTTGACATCGACCATGAAGGTTTTGATGTACCAGAGAACAAAATATTTAATCCCATGATACAGGGACGCCGGAAGAAATAGCATCCATTGTAAATACCATGGCGCCTTGAACTCACTATTGGGTGCAATTAAAAATGCTGTTCCTGCGGTCAACCGCCCCCCCTTCAGGGCCTCCAGCAGAGCGGTCGCACCCAGGGAACTGCCGATAACGGTTGACGTTGGCGATGCGATTCCCAGCTGGCGGCAAACGACAATCAGGTCTTGGGCCATACGTCCAATGCTGAAATCCTCCGGCTTCATTTTTCTTTTCTCAAAGAGGGCTGATCTCTTTTCCCGTGTTTCAATATAATAAACCGGCCTTCTGGCCGCCATGATCTTCAGTAAGGGAGTCCATCCGGAGACGGCGGATACCCATCCGGCAACAAAAATGATAGGATTTTTGGTCACAGGGTTTTTCGGCCGCCAGTTCATAACCCGCAAGTGGACACCATTCTGCACGCAAACCAACGATGTTGTGTAAACTGAATCCGGGGGTGTAACCGGATCTATGTGAAAATCGTCCAAACTGACCTCCTTTGTGAGGCGGATATGGTTAATTAATACACATCGAACGGTTGGATGTCTATTGAAATTCCTGACCACTTGCTTTCCGGGAATAAATCCACTATATTTTTAATTGTATATTGTCACATGAACAGCTAAAATCATTCGTATGATTTCGTACTAACGATCTTCACTCCTGAGTATAAGACTTCGTTAAATCGTTTGGCGGAGGATTTGCCTTTTCGGACTGGTCTTTCTCGTCCATATCACTCTTTATACCAAGCGCTCTTGCACGTTCTTCCCATTTCTTTCTGGCAAGAACACGCATATCTACAACCGTGTCCATTTCATCAACAATTTCCAATCCCATCAATGTCTCGACCAGATCTTCGAGTGTGACAAGACCCGTCGTTCCGCCATATTCATCGACGACAATAGCAATGTGCTGACGCTCTTTAAGAAAATTTTCCAGCAAATCTGTAAGCACCACCGACTCCGGAACAATCAGTATCTCTCTTCGTAATGTTTTGAGCACTTTATTCCCTCTTTCCCGATTATC
>JAQVLL010000107.1 GCA_028704195.1 Smithellaceae bacterium | reverse complement strand
CCTACCTGAAGCAATCCTATTACGTGGGACTACTCAGCGCAGCATCTCTTCACGGTTCCGCCCACCAACAACCACAACAATATCAGATTGTCACCACCGCACGCCAGCGTGAAGTCCGCAAGAAAGGTCTTGCCATTCGCTTTTTTTTCAAGACGAACTTCAACGCAACCCCGGTTACTCAAATCAAAGTTCAAACGGGGTATATTTCAGTTTCTTCACCGGAGGCCACGGCCATTGACCTCATCCGTTATGCAAGGTCAATTGGTGGACTGGATCGCGTTATGACCATACTGCAAGAACTGGCTGAGTCTATGAAAGCCCCCAAGCTAATCGCCGCCATAAAAGCAGAGGGAAACCTGGTTTGCGCACAGCGGCTTGGCTGGTTGATGGAAAAAGCCGGCCACGGTGCACTGGTTTTTGAGCTGGCCAGATTAATTGCCAGTCATAATCCACCCTTTACGAGATTGGATCCATCTCTGCCAGCGGGAGAAGCTGAAAAAAATATCAGATGGCGGCTGCTGATCAATACGGATGTGGAGGGTGATCTGTGATTCCGAAGGCAGATATTGTCGCCTGGCGTCAGTTTGCACCTTGGGTTAACGATGCCCAAGTTGAACAAGACTTGATTATAAGCAGGGCGCTCGTCGCTATTTTCCAAAACCCCGTTTTGGCAGAGCGATTAGCCTTTCGGGGCGGCACGGCGTTGCACAAGCTCTATGTTGATATTCCTCGACGCTACTCGGAGGATATTGACCTGGTTCAAATTATTTCGGTGCCCATCGGACAGGTCATTGATGCCTTGCAGGGTGCGCTGAACGGCTTTCTTGGCGTGCCACGTCGCAAGCAAACGGAGCAATCGGTCACATTGATCTATAGATTGGAATCGGAGGGTCCACCTGTCGTGCAAATGCGGCTGAAGGTTGAAATCAACACGCGAGAGCATTTCACGGTAGATGGCTATCAGAGGCATCCTTTCGCTGTTCAGTCGCGCTGGTTCAAAGGAAATTGTGAGATCACGACCTACACACTGGAGGAATTGCTTGCGACCAAGCTGAGGGCTTTGTATCAAAGGAGAAAAGGGCGTGATCTTTTCGATTTGTGGTTAGGTCTCACGGAAGGGAAAGCCGATGCCGGCAGAATAATCCATATCTTTAAACATTACATGGAAAACGAAGGCCAAACCGTTGACAGCATGAACTATGAAAAGAATCTGCAAGAAAAAATGAAACATTCTGGGTTTCTTAGTGATCTGAATCCTCTGCTACCCGCTGACGCAATATATGACGTTCAGGAAGGGTACCGTTTTGTAAGAACAGAAATTATTGATAACTTTGATAGGCAAACACTTATTGGTGGCAATGGATAATTCTTATGCTGATTGATCAATTAAAACCGAATATTATTGTCCGAGCTCCGGCACCAGTTTCAACCCTCATCATTTATTCTTTAACATGGCCTTGTGATTCCTCAGGAAATTAACAAAGATTTTGTGATGCAGGCGAAAGTCAAACTGTTTCAGATAAATCAGGAAAAGCTCGCGCTCAATCCTGCATGATGCAACCGGAATTTCACAAAGGGTTTTCCGGGCCAGTTCACGCGCCACCGCATGCACGGAAATGAATGAAACGCCAAGCCCTGCAAACACCGCTTCCTTGACGGCCTCGGAACTGCCCATCTCGCCGCAGATGTTGAGCTGGGACAGGCTGATCGATTTATTTTCTTTCAGATATTTTTCAAAAACGTCGCGCGTCGCAGACCCTTTTTCCCGAAACACGAAAGGCTCCTGCAGCAACTCGGAAAGACTGACCGCCTCCTTTTTCACCCAGCGATGTTTTCCGGGAGCAATCAGAATCAGGCGATCATTCCACAGCGGCTCGGCAATCAGTTTTCGATTGAGGGGTTTTTTCCCGATGCAGCCGATTTCAACTTCACGATCAAGCACCATGTTCATGACTTCTTCACTGTCTTCCATTTTCAGGAAAATCCGGATTTCCGGATGCGCTTTTTTCAATTCACTTATGGCTCTCGGAAGAATATAGGTTGCCGGAATTGTGCTTGCGCCGACATAGATATCGCCGCCTGCATTTTCGTGCATCTGCTGTATTTTCTCGCAGGCTTCTTTGCGCAAACGGACCATTCGCTGCGCATAATCATAAAGGATCTTTCCCTCCGGGGTCAGAGAAATTCCGGCATTGCTGCGATTCACCACTTTGACGCCCAGGTAGTCTTCCATATTGCGGATGTTCTTGGTGAGCGCCGGCTGAGTCAGAAGCATACTTCGGGCCGCACGGCTGAAGCTTCTCTCAGCAACCAGGGCAATCAGTGCCTCCAGTTGCTGAAGGGTCAGATTTTTTAACCGGTCATTGGTCATGGCTGATTTTATAGCACAAATATCCTCCGGCAACAAAGACTATGTACAACACAACACGCACGCTAATTTTTTTCAAATATTTTAGTAACGACTCTTTAGGTGATTGTGATACTATTTGCCGGCAAAAAACGCTTCCGGAAAACAGCCGGACGAAATTATCTATATAAAGGAGGATTTATGAAACTTGCGGATATGTTTTCACTGAAAGGGAAAGTCGCATTGGTAACAGGTGGCGGCAGGGGAATCGGAAAATTCATCGCCACGGGGCTGGCGGAAGCGGGTGCCGATATCATACTGACATCCCGAAAAATGAAAAATCTCGAAGCCACCGCGAAGGAAATTGAGGAAAACCAGAACGTAAAAACGCTGGCCATTGCGTGCGATATGGCCAAGGAAGACGCCATCGATGCCATGTTGGCCGAAGCCGTGGCAAAATTCGGACACATCGATATTCTGGTCAATAATGCCGGCGCAACCTGGGGTGCCCCCACGCTGGATTTCCCGCTGGACAAATGGGACCAGCTTTTTAATGTCAATGTTCGCGGCGTCTGGATTCTCACGCAGAAACTCGCACGCATCATGAAGGAGCAGGGCGGAGGCAATATTATTAATATTTCATCAGTCATGTCCTTCCGCGGATCACTCGAAGAGGCCCATCCGGCTGTTCCCTACAATTCCACCAAGGCGGCCATCAATCTTCTCACCATGAATCTCGCGGTCAAGCTGGCCCCCTATCATATCCGCGTCAACGCCATCGCGCCGGGTTTTTTCCACACGGATATGATGGCCTACATTGACAAACCGGAATTTAAACCGATTCGCGACGCGATGGTCAACGAAATCCCGCTCAGGCGCGTCGGAGAAATGGATGACATCAAGGGCGTCGCCGTATTCCTGGCCTCTCCGGCTTCAGCCTTCATGACCGGACATATTATGGTGGTGGATGGCGGACTGATTGCCAAGTGATGCCCGGCATCCACTTTTTATTGAAAAAAGCCCTGAGCGAAAAACCGTTCAGGGCTTTTTTCAACTATAAACCAGATTACTAAA
Organism: Smithellaceae bacterium; assembly: GCA_028704195.1. GTDB lineage: Bacteria > Desulfobacterota > Syntrophia > Syntrophales > Smithellaceae > UBA8904. Next base: position 3,537 of record JAQVLL010000107.1, on the reverse strand, counting down.
GCGACAGATTTGTTGTTTCTCTGTGTCATAACCCTGCGGGTCACGTGTTTCAAGGGGCGCGCTTCGACAGGCTCAGCGACCGAAGGGACAAGGTCAACGGAATTTCCTCCCCCTGCGCCCCATCAGACTGTGTCGTAATTCTTCTTTGTCATAACCTTGCAGGTCACACATTACGAGACGCCTCTCAGGCGTCGTGGTAATCTCATGTATTCGTGAACTTATGAGATTGCTTCGGTCGTTTCCCTCCCTCGCAACGAGTAACCCAAAAGGGCTATGACATTAATGTAAAGCTTTCACTGAAACACTGCGCTAAAATTTTACCTGCGGTGTGGCCTGGGCTTCCTTGGGTGCTTCGAAGAAGGCGGCTTCTTTGAAGCCGAATATTCCGGCGATGATGTTTGCCGGGAATGTTCTGATTTCCTGATTGTAGAGTTTCACCGCATCGTTATATCTCATTCTCTCCACGGCAATCCTGTTTTCCGTTCCTGCCAGCTCATCCTGAAGTTTCAGGAAATTCTGATTGGATTTCAGGTCGGGATATCTTTCCACAACAACCATCAGGCGGCTCAGAGCGCTGGACAGTTCATTGTTTGCCGCAATTTTATCGGGAACGGTCCCGGCGCCGCCCACTCTCGACCGTGCGTTGGTCACTTCCACCAGAACATCTTTTTCCTGCTTGGCATAGCCTTTCACGGTTTCCACCAGGTTGGGAATCAGATCGTAACGGCGCTGCAACTGATTTTCCACCTGTGACCAGGCCGCCTTGATCGCGACATCCATCTTCACAAATCTGTTGTAGTTGCCGGCAACCGTTGAATATAAAGAAATGACCAGAAACGCAATGACCGCCAATACGATGATGACTTTTTTCCCAGATGACATTCTCCCATCCTCCATTCGTTAGTTAATTATAAAACATCTATGATGTGAAACATCTTCTCCACTTCCCGCATGTACTTCTTAAATACATCCTTTACCTCTTTGCCGGAAAGCTTATCCGTACCTCGCCTGATTTCGAGACACAGCATAAAAATATTTGCATCGATTGTAAAGACCCTGTTCATTTCACGAATGGTTTCGGTTATGTCCCGGGGAGTTTCCGCCTGTTTTAGATACAGCATGGCATTGCAGAGAGCTACACAGGCTATCAATGATTTCCCGATGAGACGTCTCAAATGGCGGGCCGATCCTGCGGATTCCAGATAACCTTCACGAAGCAGAAGGATTTTGGAGTGCAGTTCCCGCTCGATCTGCAGACGCAGGTCCTCCGGCCTTATCTCCAGAGGTTCAAGGACATTTTCGCCGTAAATCAAAACTGATTGGTTTTTCATGTTCAGAAATTCAATCGGATAAGAATCCAGAGACGAGGCGATAAACTTCCTGGTCATCACCAGCGGTACGGCCACATCGCGCTTTCTCCATTTTTCAACCAGAGGGAATCCATCTTCCAGCCTGTCCATGCCTTCCGGAGTTAAAACCACCAGAACGTTGATATCCGATTTCCCCTTCAGATAAGTACGGGTAACCCCACTCCCGTATAGCATCAATGAAATCAGATCATTCCCGAACGCCTGCTGATAGTCCCGATCCAGATCGGCAATAATGTCCTGAAGCTGATCCGGTATTTTTGCCATTTTATCCACCTTTCATGATGTTTTAAAAACTTCGGCCGGCACCTCCGCCGCCGCTCATTCCGCCGCCGAAGCCGCCAAATCCGCCACCGAAACCACCGCCGCCCCCCCGACCGCTGTTGGAGATCAGCATCAACAGAATCCAGGGCAACATCTGCCGGCCGGTTCTGGTGCCCAGCATCAGGATTGCTGCAACCACAATAAAGATCAATGTAAAGACATTCAGGCCCTGATTCCCGGGCTGTGAAGGTGACCGGTAGGGAACATCAACGCCGGTTAACGTCATGCCCGCTTTTTCGGCAACAACAACTCCGCAGGAATACATGGCGTTATAGAGGGCTTTGCCGGTATTGCCCGCCTTGAGGTGAGCCACAACATACCTGTCCAGAATCAGGCCAACAATGCCATCCGTTAAATCGCCTTCGACACCATATCCGGTTTCAATACGGATTTGTCTTTCCTTGACCGCTAAAAAAATCAGAACGCCCTTATCCTCGCCTTTTTTGCCAATGCCCCATGCTTGATACAGACCGTTTGCGTAAAGATTAATTTCTTCTGTCGGGCCCAGTTCCGGTACTGTTGCCACAACAACCGACATGCCTGTTTTCTGCAGGATTTCACGTGCGAGGGACTCCATTTTGGCAGCGTTAGTCCCATCAATGACACTGGCAAAATCGTTGACGGCCGTTCCTCTGTGCGGAGGATACGTTTCCGCGGCAAGGGCCGTGCCCTGAGTCAGCACGATGACTACTGCCACGCACAAGAGAAGAAATTTCAGGTATTCACCGCAGGGTGAATAAAAATGTTTTTTCACGCAAGATCCTTAAATGCCCTCGCAGGGTTGATTATACGGGAGCCGATTTGGGCCGCCGCTGCCGGGGATTTGGCTTTATTGCAAAGCCACCACAACTCCAGGAAACAGCAATACTCCTTTAGAAGCGGGCTGACTATGGCTTAAATATTTGTTCCCTGTCAAGACGCAAATATTAGCACGGGACCATGCCTGCACAACAGGAGATACAGATAATATCATCTTTGATACGGAAATGGTATATAGGACAGGTAATCTCTGAACGTATCGGCCGCATGGAAATTTATGAAACCGAAAATCATCCTTATTCATCCGCCCATTGCCAAGCCGTCGGAACCGCCTGCAGGCATTGCCCGGCTGTCGTCCTGCCTGAAAGCCAACCGCATTGAGCATCAGGTCATTGATGCGAATCTGGAAGGAATGCTATACTTGATGCGGTCTTCCGCAAAGAGAGGAGCCCCGCACAGCCAATGGGATATGCGCTCCTTTAAAAATCTGGAAGACAATCTGCGCGCCCTGCAAAGCATCGGCACATTCCATAATAAAAGCCGCTACAGTCGAGTCGTCATGGACATCAACCATGCGCTGAATACGGCCGGAAAACCTTACGGCGCCACATTGTCTCTGTCCGATTACACGGAGAACAGGCTGTCTCCAGTCAATAGCGCCGACCTGATCGCGGCTACCGAACATCCCGAGTCAAATCCCTTTTACCCGTATTTTTCAAAACGCCTGAATCAGGCGCTGGAGGAGACTACCGGCTATATCGGTTTTTCAATGAATTTTTTAAGTCAGGCAATCTGCACCATGGCCATGATCGGTTTTATCAAAAAACAGCATCCCGGGCTGAAAATTGTTTTAGGAGGATCACTGACCACATCCTGGGTGCAAATCGCCGGCCGGTCTGATTTTTTTACAGGCCTTGTGGATGAAGTCGTCGCGGGAGCAGGGGAGGAGAAGTTGCTGGATCTTTTAGGTGCAAAAGATATTCAGAAAACCGGTTACACGGATTACAGCCTTATGCAAGTATTCCTGAAAATCCAAAAGAGCTTTTTTGGCACCGGAAGCGAAGCCAGCTCCCATGGCCAGATGCCA
>JAQVLL010000106.1 GCA_028704195.1 Smithellaceae bacterium | reverse complement strand
ATTTCCAAAGGCTGCCGGATTATCATCTTTAGACTGGGACGGGAAAAATATTCCTCGTAGTTTCTTTTGTTGACTACGATATTCCCACTCCCTGACTTCATATAGACACGTGCAATAGCGCTTTTTCTTTTACCGGTTGCATAAAATCGTTGTACTGTCATGACTTCTCCCAAATGAAATATAATCAATCAATAATCGTCCGAGGCAGATTAAACCGCCAGGGTCTTCGGACACTGCGCGTCATGCGGGTGCGCATTGCCGCTGTATATTTTCAGTTTTTTCAGCATCTTTCTACCAAGATTATTCTTGGGCATCATTCCGGCTACGGCAAGGCGAATCAGCTTTTCCGGTTTTTCCGCCAGCATCTTTCCTGCAGCCGTTTCTCTCAACCCTCCCGGATATCCGGAATAGGAATAATAGATCTTATCGGTCAGCTTTTTGCCGGTCAAAACGATCTTTTCGGCATTGACCACCACAATAAAATCGCCGGTATCGACATGCGGCGTATAAATGGCCTTGTGTTTGCCGCGAAGGCGCAAGGCGATCTCACTGGCCAGCCTTCCCAACACTTTACCGGATGCATCAACCACATACCAGTCTTTCTTTGTCTCTTCTGCCTTCGCTGAAAATGTTTTCATCATAAACCGTCACTTTACTAAAAATTTAAAGATGCAAACTATGCAATTCCCTTCCGTTTGTCAAGGAAAATATTTGAATCGAATGGTGATTTATGATGGATCGGATCCGACAACGCAAAAAAATGATTCTTTTTAAGTCATGAAATGAAAAATATCATTAAATCCCTAACATACCTAATCCGGCCAATGATATTTTCAGCATCACATTCTCATCATCGTGAGTTCTCGTATAATCCACCCCCACGCCCCAGCACTGTTTTGAATAGAAAAGCCCGACCGTGGTTTCCACCGTCCGGTTGTTGAAACGATCAAGGCGGATAACAAACCTGCCCGTCAGGTGGTCTGTAATGACCGCTCTTAAGTCCGCGTTGATCTCTTCGATGGAATCAAGCGTATAGCGATAACCGAATATCAGTCTGTCACCGCGCCAGTCTCTGAGATTCAGATCATAGTTCATTTCTTTCCAGCCGTTGTAGGGACTGTATCGGTTGCGGGCATGAAAGGAAACGTAGGGATGCGGTTTGAAATCAATCTCCATACCAAGATCCGACAGGGGACGACTTTCCATGGTTGAATTTCTAAAATCTCTTCTGGACTCATTAATGTCATAAAACTGAAACAGTTTGAAACGCAATATTTCCAGGTACCTGCGCTCGTCGTTTGTGCTTTTTACCCGGGCGGTCAACGTATTGGTAAGGGCCCACGCAACCGCGTTTTGTTGCTGCAGTTCATTTGCATTGAGTATATCGTCAGGCAGAAAACTATCCAGCAGCGTGTAATTCCGCGGCAAATAATTGGGAAGATTATTCAGACGGATTTCCGGAATGTATGAATAAAAAATTTCCGGTTTGATCTCATGTCTTAACTTCTCCCAGTTCTGAATGTTGACATTATAGACACGGGAAAGCCTGCTGCTGGCAGACACACCTGCATTATAGATCGTACGGTCACCGCTTCGGTTTTCAGAATTAGCTCCCGAATCGTCACGATTCCAGTAAAGTTCTCTCAGTTTAATTTGCGGGACAATCTTTGCGTATTTGGAAACCGCAATGGGAAGGGACAGTGTCGGTGCAAAATCAAGATAATGCCCTTTCTGACCTTCGCCCCGGTAAAAATAATCATAATTGCCCTCAAACTCCAGATACACCGGTGTGGAAAAAACACGCTGTTTAATACCGGTAAAAATGATTTCCGGATATCTCTGCAGGGTCCCTTCATTGTTGGTGGTCGTAAAATTATCCACGGAACTGATACGGGCCATCACATTGTAATTGTTCCATCCCTTAAACAGGCGGACGGACGATTCCAGAAACGGCAGAGACTCGTTTGCCTGAAAAGGAACCTTTCGGAAAGGGTCTTTCTCCGTGGCAGCGTAATTCGTCAAATAGTAATTATGGGAATTAAAATCACGGAAATACCAGGAATCGGAAACACGGCGTAAATCCGTCCGGAAATAAAATTGCGGATCAAAAGTCGTCTGATGATTGATATAATAAGACCAGCGACGGTGCATTCCCTGCCAGTCACGATTTTGCGTCTTTCCGAACGTGTCATTAATGCTTTTGTTGTCCTCCAGATAGTCCGCATAGATCGTTCCAAAGGACTTGGTACCCGCGAAATAGCGGAATTCCACACCCTGCTTCAATCCTCGTTTTTCCATGTAGCGCGTATATAATGTCGCGTCCATCTGAGAATTGATCGCCCAGAAAAATGGGATTTCGATATCAATGCCATGTTTATCTCTCGAGTAGGCAAGATACGGAAAAAGAAAGCCCGATTGTCGTTTTGTTTTCGCTGGAAACGCGACAAGAGGCGAATATAATACCGGAAAACCCTTTGTCAGAAAGCGGGCGCCGTTCACCCAGCCATATCCTTCCAGGGTCACTTTCATTTGAGAACCGGCCAGTTGCCAGTCAGGGTCATCACCGTCACAGGTTGTGGCCAGAGGATTTTCAATAGAATAGCTGTTTTCCCCTGTTTTTTCGATTTTATCGCCTTTTATGTAAAAATGATTACGGGCATAAAAGGCTTTGGAATTGTAAGCCACGCCGGTTTTATCTTCCACATTCACTACAATTTTATCACCCGCAAGCGTGTCTTCAGCCATCTTTAAAAATGCGTTTCCCTCTGCAGTTGCCAGTTTATTCTTGCGGTCATATTCAGCGGTGTCAGAGGTTAAAACGCCGCCGCCGTAATGTATAATGACATTGCCTTTGGCAGAATAAACATCGCGTTCGTTATCATAGGAAAGGGTATCCGCCTCGATCTTCACCGGACCGTCTTGGGGCACATTAAAGTCCTGAGCCACAACAGCGCTGCTCAATGAAAATAGAATAATAGAAATAGCCAGAATGTTAATTTTACATTTATTTTTAAATTGAATCAACAAAGCCATCAACCTTATTTATCCGTTTTCGACATCGTCAACCCGGTGTCTTTTCCAGGCGGTTCAATGGTCTGATCCTACCTGATTACGCTGTCGCCGTGCTGCTTACCACAAGAATGCATTTGATGAAATACCTGTTTTATCTCTCCTGCAAGATAAAATGACCCCAGTGCACAGATGATGTCTTTATCATCTGCCATCTTCATAGCCTTCAGAATCGCCTGATCGACACTCTCGCACACAACCGTCCGGTACCCCAGACCCTTCATCACCCGGGCCATCTCCCGCGGCGAAACGGCGCGCCTAGTCCGCAAGGATGGCAAAACGGTTATAGCGGCCAGCGGGGCAATTTTTTTCAGCATGGCACAATAATCTTTATCCGCCAGCGCGGCAAAAATCAGGATCAACCGCCGCCATGAAAAATCCTTCACAAGCGCACTGTGCAGGGCACGGACTCCGGAAGGGTTATGCGCGCCATCGAGCAGGAAAAGCGGCCGGTCACAAAGGATTTCCATCCTGGCTTCCCAGCGCGTTTTTTTCAATCCGGCATAAATGGCTTCAGAATCCGTCATGAAGCCGTTTTCCTCAATGATTTCAAACACGGCCAGCGCCAGTGCAGCATTGGATAATTGATGCCCGCCCCGCAGCGGAATAGCCAGTCCGTTTAATCTCTTCTTTATTCCAAGATAGTCGGCCAGCCCGTCCTTTCTCCTGACCATCTTAAAATCGGTACCAAGTCGGTATAAAACGGCTTTTTTTTGACGACAGACAGAAGCCAATGCCTGCACAGCTTTCTGCTGCGTGGCGGCGGTAATGCAGATACCCGACGGTTTGACGATCCCGGCCTTTTCTCCGGCGACCGTCGTCAGTGTGCGGCCTAAATAGGCCGTGTGCTCCAGTCCGATATTGGTAATAACCGAAACGAGCGGACGGCATACATTCGTCGCATCAAGCCTGCCTCCCAACCCCACTTCCATCACGGCGACATCAACATGTGCACGTTGAAAATAAATAAACGCGGCTGCGGTTAATACCTCAAAATAGGTGATGTGTCCGGTCACATGGTTTTTGATCTCCAAAACAATGCGGTTTAACGTCCGACCCGGAATTTTAGCCCCGTTGATGACAATTCGTTCACGGACATCCACCAGATGGGGTGACGTATAAAGCCCCACCCGGCGGCCTGACTGCTTCATAATGGAAGCCACCATTGCGGCAGTAGACCCCTTGCCATTGGTACCTGCCACAAGGATCGTAGGGTAGTCATCCTGAGGATTGCCAAACTCCGACAGAAGTGCTTTCATCGCATCCAGACCGAAGCGCATAACATCAATGTTCAAACTGGAAAGATAATCATTATAATTAAATTTTGTCATGGAAGTACCGACATTAAATCCGAATAAGTTGGTGTGAAGCTACCATACCTTCAGCAGGCGGGCAACGACTTTATCAAGCAGCGGACATCCATCAAGAGCGAAGCTACCCAGGGCGGTCCGTGGGAATTCTGCAAAGAGCTTCGCTAAAAATATCAGTCGTGTAGTTTTTAAACCACCCTCATGAAAATGTCATAATCAGGTCTCATATCACCTTGAATCGTGCTCAAATCTATTGTAATGTATTAAGCACAGGCACAAACTGCAAAAGCAGGCTGCTTTGGCATTCTACATTCCGCGTTGTGAAATTGTTTCACGAAAAAATGCCGGTGAATTTATAAAAACCTGCCTGCAAGACCGTTGTATATATCTGAAAAACTGAGCTGTGATTATTAAGCACTCTTGGTCAAATGTGAACCCTCCCGGAGATTTAACCATGCAATTCTTTTTATTGTAATTTTAGAAAGGAGATCATGATTATGCCGAATGTCAGCGCTGAAGTAACCAATTATCAGTATGAGTTTCGGGCCATGGATGCGGAAAATGCGTCTTTCCTGTATTTGTTTGATGCACAGAATAAGCTTCTATGCATGGCGGCATTCGTGGACAGGACCGGTCCCCTGCCGGGCCCCAGGCAGGGCCTTAACGGTACGGTTTTCCTTAGCTTTCACCGTTCAGATCTTTCTTCCTTCACGGACATGCTGCGCAATGAAAAACCCGTCATGTTCAACTGGTCAGCAGACAACCAATCGGCACAGATCACCACGGGCAAGGAACCGGTGGGTGAAGAAGAAGGCAAGCACATCGCATCCTTCTTTGCCGTTAAAAAGCCTGCTGTCCGAAAAAGAGCCAGAAAGACCACCGCAAAAAGAAAAAAGTAACCCGCACCCAAAAATGTAAATCATCAGGGCCATGATTTTCATGATTATCATCTTGACAATTTCATTTGAAATGATGAAGATATAATCAAAGATATTGGGTTATTGGCTTGTAGAAACGTGTAATTTTTTAAACGGATCCGTTAGAACCGGTAAACGGGAAAGGAGGAGTCATTTAACATTCAAAATTGCCCCGGAAATTTGTTTTCAATCACGGCACCTGCATATCGGCATTTTCTGAAATATATGCTTTCGATTTCTGACGTTCATACACATCCGATCAATTCGTCATGACAATCTGTTGCTTCTTCATGTGGAATTTAAACTCTACCCTCATTTGAATAGTATGCGACAATGGCGCATCCAGTCAGTCCTGATTTTTGATTGTCCTGTAAACCAGCATTTGCTGAAGATATGTTATTTCATTATTTTGTGTATAAACAAACGTAACCTTCATGAAAAAATGAAAGGAGACATATTATGGACAAACTTCATCTGTCAGAAAAAGAAGAGGGCGAGCTTATAACGATCCTGGAAAGGTATCTGCCCGACCTTAAACATGAAATTGCAAATACGGACCGCAAGGAATTTCGCAAAGAGCTTCAGGAACGTGAAGTGTTCATGGCAGAACTCATCACTCGCTTGAAACACTGATCGATTTTTTGCGCAAATATTAGCAGACTCAAAAAGGGTTCAAGAAAACAGAATCACGGCTATTTTCTTGCGAGTGTTGATTTGCGTCCATATTTCCGTCTTCATGACAATACCATCAATACGATCCGTCATTGATTTCTTAAAAATAGTCTCTGTAATCCCTCGAATACAATAGTGCATTCGCCGGCAGAAGTTTGTTCGACAATCGCATGCCTGCAGCGTGCGGAAAGATATCTTTAGAAAAAAAAGGGGGAGAAACCTCTGGCTCTCCCCCTTTTTTAAAGAAAACAGATTTCAGGCGCTCAATATCAGCACCTGAATACTCTTGTGTTTATTCATTCATCGCGTACTCTCCGTTTAAAACGGAAACATACTTTTCCCAGACCTTGTTGTACTGCTCGGGATTAGGGACTGCCTTAATGAGCATAATCTTCGTGCAGTAGGCCCGTTGCTCGTCTTTGGTAGTGTGGTTGCCGTATATCTGCAGGGCAAAGTGAGCAAAGTCCCGCACCATGAAATCGAAGATCTGGTTGAGGATATCGTCATCAAGTCCGTCAAACTTGGCCTGCTCGAGGATGAGCTGGCCGTAAACCACGATGGAGAACATCTCGCCTACCGGCAGCGAGAAGGTGGGGTCCATATCCTGTACCTTGTCCGGTCCGGCCTTCTCCAGCATCTCCTTGAAGATCTCAATCTGCTGGATAAAGGTAGCCACATTCGGCAGGCCTTTGTTGGCCTCAAAAACAGGCTTGTAGTCGTGGAACTGAACCTTGCCCAACCCCTTGGTGGGGCCCTGGTTGAACAGGAATGAGTCATCCTTGAGCGAGAAGTCCGGTATAACAGGTGCATACTCCGCAGGGTTAAAGAAATAGTTCTTGATGAACTTTCGAATCAGCTGCACATTCACGTGTACCGTACCCTCAAGCTTGGACGGTCCGCGCACATCGGCAGCCGCCATGTGGAAAACGGTGTCCTTCTCGAAGCCCTTGGCAGCAATCACGTCCCAGAGCAGATTGACCACTTCTTCGGACTGC
>JAQVLL010000105.1 GCA_028704195.1 Smithellaceae bacterium | reverse complement strand
TGAAGAGCTATCATGATGTATCGCGCTATCCGGACGCTAAACGTATACCGGGCCTGGTGCTTTTTCGCTGGGACGCGCCGCTGTTTTTCGCCAACGCGGAAACATTCCGCGATCAGGTTCTTCGCGCGGTGGCCAATGCGCCGACTCCGACTAAATGGGTTGTCATTGCTGCTGAGCCGATAACGGATGTGGACATTACGGCGGCCGATATTCTTGCCGACCTCGATGAATCGCTGCACCAGGCCGGCATGGATCTGTGCTTTGCGGAAATGAAAGATCCTGTAAAAGACAGACTGAAATGCTACGGGCTCTTCAACAGACTGGGCACCGAAAATTTCTTCCCCACCATCGAGCAGGCTGTTGAGCGTTACCTCACCCTGCACAGAACCGGCGGGAACAAATCTGAATGACGTCCAATGACCATGGAAAGGTACGGATCCAGGGGGCCGCGAAGGATGATTCAGCGGCTAGTTCCTGCCCCAGATGTGCGGTCTTTTAAAGCGGTAAAAACCGTCCTTTTCCTCAAGGGCGATGGTGTTCGCCTCGTCACCAAAATGTTCTTTCCGAAGATCATTCAACTTGCTTTCCCGCTCCTGACCCTCATACTGTTTTAAGATCGATTCCCGTTTTTCCATATACTGCAGACCGGTATCCCAGCGGCTTGCATTTTCCACATCCCGTCTGGCCATGGACTCGATCTGCCGTTGGGTCATCCCCATTTCGGCCCTGAGCCTGTTGATCTCCTGTTGGCGCTGTGCAGGGCTTAGATTGCTCAGTTCGTCCTGGACAGAATCTAGACTGAAAAAAACTTTTGAAAGGAGCCCGCTCTGGTTCAGGATAAACTCCTGGGCTGTGCCGCGGTAAGTTTCACGCAGCACACGCCTGTATTCCCCCAGTTTTGCGTCAAGAGACATTTCCCGTGATTTGTTCAGTTCGGCAAGGGTATCCTGCATTTTCGCCTTTCTCTCTTCTGTGGCCAGAAGTTCACCCGACCAGATTTTCTCCGCGTCTTCGCCGAAAAGCTCCTTTCTCTTTTTCCACATGACAGCCAGCCTTTCGCTTGCGGTCATTTTCATGAGCTGTTCCCTGTTGTCCGCAAGCCAGCGGTTATAAAGATCAAGCTTCTCCAGGGTCTGGATGATCTCATCGGCAAATTGGGGAAAGGCCCGCCTGAGAATATCATAAAAGTACTCTTTCCCTTTCTCCGGACGCAGCCCCATGACAAAATCCCGAATGGAGATGATTTCCGCCTGTGTGCTTTTTTTCGAGATGGTGCCTGCGTAATACTTTTTTAACTCGCTGACGATCCTGTCGCCAAAGGAATCTCTGCCTGGAGCGGTGGCAGGAACGGCAACTGGGACGGCTTCGACAGAATCCAGAGCAGCGGAATGACCGGAAAAGACAGGTGAACCGGTCTGGTCTTTTTCCCGCGGATAAAAAGCCACTACGAGAGCAACTACGGTCAGGAATACGACTATGGCCAGGGCTGCCGCCACGGCCATTTTTTTGCTTTTCATGCCATCTCCTTTTCAACTGAATCTTTTATCTTTCGGATCATTCCCGTATGCAAACACGATGCAGTAAACTATCACCTCAATCTTCATAGAGGATTAAACACCTCGCAGCAAGCTGTCAAGGTATGAAGTGAACGTTATGATATTGCAGCAAGCCACGGTGAATTAACGATCGTCCCACGTGAGCGGGATTAAATGCGCCTTGCATACCCGTCAATTTCAGGACATGCAATTTTAAGGAAAGAGGCCACGGAGGATAAGATCTCTCCGTGACCCTGAAGCAGTTAGAGTTTTGGCTGAAGTTTAGCCCAGATCAGGGTTGCACACTTTTGAGACCCTGAATCAGTGGGATGAATGCCGTCAAAAACAATATCGGAGTTGACGATGACCGGCCGCGGATCGATGAATACACGGTAATTAGGTGCAGCCGTCGCGTTCTGGATTGCCTGGGCGAGCTTCGTATCACCATAGGCTACCGCCGGAAGCAATTTTGTGCTCCCAAAAAGGCCGTTCTTGATATTATAGTATCCCAGGAAAATGATGTTGTCGACCCCGTCCCTGCCCATTCTGTTGAGGAGGTTCACCGTGTCCACGTAAACATCGTCGATGAGGGCCTTGCATCTTGATGAAAGCCCCGATTCCCACCAGTCCACCTTGCAGTTGTAAGGATCAAACACTACCGCCGGGATCAGGATGTCGTTGCCACCGGCATCCATGAATATGGTATTGATATTTGGGTTGTCGTCTCTTGCGTCGTCATACTGGTCGGAGATATGGCTTACCATGGATCCGGACAGCGCATAGCGGCGGAAAGTCTGACCGGACCAGCTGTGCAGATAGTCCTGAATCTTGCCGGAAAGAGCGTAAATGGAATCCCCAAGATTCACAACATCATTGCGCGATGAATTGGTAATGATCGGAACGCTCAGGAGCGAACAACCGGTTGCAACGAGCAAGGCCGCAACAATAATGAGACGCTTGATATACTTCCCTGATTTTGTACCCTTCATGCATTTACCTCCTCTTTGTTTGTTTGAAGAAAATCGGATTAAAACTCTGCCTGATAACTTTTAAAACAAACTCTGTTCGGACCCTTTAGATGAAAAGGGGTAAAAAACAAATAAAGTCAGCACAAATCATTTTGGAAGCTACAACATAATTAAACAAAAAAAAGCAGGCATGTAAATACTACTAAAGTCGTATTATAAAGGGCATTATAAAAAAGAGGCATATTCAATATTTTACACATACGGGAGATTTTTTCAGGTTCATCCCTCTGTTTTACCAGGCGTCCTCCTGTATAGATTCTTATGATTCATGAATGAAAACAATCCTCTGTTGATAATAAGCCGGCCACCGGACCGGTCGTCATGTAGAGTCGATATTTACGGCACATGTCAAAATACCCTTCTCTTCTCAATCATATATTTGCAATGGACTTTCTCCTGGGTTTGAGATTCAGATGGTAATATGTTAGCAGTTGACGGTAAAAACCCGCTCGCGGCGGGACAACCCTCCGGATCAACCACGAGGATCCGGATGAACCTTCCCGGCAAAAGACAGAAATCAATAAATTACGGCAACGATGATTGCTGGCATCACAGGTTTAATATGAGCCCCACGATTTACCTAGCACCACTCCAGGGAATAACTGACAGGATATACCGCAACCTGTTTTCTTCTTATTTCAGGGGCGTTGATGCTGCAGTTGCGCCTTTTATCTCTCCGTTGAAAAAAATGAAATCGGATAATGCTCAGCTTCATGAATTGGATCCCGATCGAAACACGGGCATCCCCGTGATACCTCAGATCATGACGTCAAGTCCGGATGATTTCACCGCGCTCGCCAATAAGCTGTATCACATGGGATACGGCACGGTAAACTGGAATCTTGGATGTCCGTTCCGCATAGTTGTGAAGAAAGGCAGGGGGGCGGGCATGCTCTGTTATCCGGACAGGATTGAATCTTTTCTGGAAAAAACAATGCCTCTTTTAAAGCCGAAATTATCGATCAAGCTCCGCACAGGATTAAAATATTCTGACGAGGTACTGCGCCTGATTCCCGTGTTCAACCGGTTTGATCTTAATGAACTGATCATCCATCCGAGGACGGCCGTGCAAATGTACGGGGGCGATGTTGACCTCGAGATGTTCGAGCGGTGCCTCAGTCTCTCGAAACACGGCGTTGTCTATAACGGCGACATTTATTCTATTGAAGACTTCAACACGCTTTCCATGCGGTTTCGACAAATCAAAAGCTGGATGATCGGCAGGGGCCTGATCGGAAACCCATTTCTTGCAGAAAAAATTAAATTCAACACGGAAAAAACACGCCACGAAAGAATTGAAATCATCAGGGATTTTCATGATCGTTTATTCGATGAATACTCAAAAATTTTGTCGGGTCCTGCCCACATTACCAATAAAATGAAAGAAATATGGACTTACATGGGCGGTTTCTTTGAAAATGCCGAAAAAATAAGGAAGAGAATCAATAAAACCCATCACCGTGAGACGTATATCGACGTCGTCAACAAGGTTTTTGATGAACTTGTCTGAAGAACCGGAAAACTTGTACCGGTGATCTTCCTGTTGATGCAGTTAATATCTTGTTGACATATCATTGCAATATTCATATTCTTCGCTCACAAAAGAAAGCCGTTGATGAACCACCTTACGGCAAGCTGTTGAGGCATGAAATGAACGTTAATATTGCAGCAAGCTACAGAGAATTAACACTCGTCCCGCGTGAGCGGGATTCAATTTCAGGTTATTTGGAGGAGGCATGATGAAAAAGTTATCCGGGAAAACCGTTTTTCTGACCATCGCCGCAGCAGTAATTGTACTTGCCGTTTTCATTTACCTCTTTGCACCGTCCTATCTTTACAAAAAAGCAATGGACGGCATGCGCAAAGATGCCGGGCTGACGATAAAAACCGTGAACATCCCTGATTTTAAAATAGTCTATTTCGAAGGGGGAACCGGCGAACCCATCATCATGTTGCACGGGTTCGGTGGCGACAAAGACAACTGGCTCAGGTTCGCAAAGTACTTCACATCAGGCTATCGGGTGATCATTCCCGATCTTCCCGGCTTTGGCGATAGCTCCAAACCCGAAAATGCGGAATATACGATTATGGCCCAGGTGGGAAAATTGAATGTGCTCGCCCAGGAACTGAAGCTGACCGATTTTCATATCATCGGGAACTCCATGGGCGGCAATATCGCCGGTGCATTCGCCGCGACACATCCGGAAATGGTCAAGACCCTGGGGCTTTTTGATGCAGGAGGCGTCAAATCTCCGGTGAAAAGCGAACTCCACATGCTTATGGAAACAGGCATCAATCCTCTGATCGTCAAAAATGCGGACGATTACGATCGATTGCTCGCCTTCAACTTTTACAAACCGCTTCCCATCCCCTCTTTCATCAAAAAGGTTCTGGCAGAAAAAGCGTTAAAAGCCTCTGTGTTTAACCAGAAGATTTTCAAGGAAAGCCTGGAAGCTGATTTTCTTCTGTTAGAGAGCAAACTGGGGATGATCAAGGCGCCGACCCTGATTGTTTGGGGGGATTCGGACAGAGTCATTCATGTTTCTTCCGTGCCGGTTTTTGAGAAAAAAATAAAGAACGCCCGATCAGTGATTCTCAAAGAATGCGGCCATCTGCCCATGCTGGAAAAACCGCAGGAAACGGCTGACGCATATAAGAATTTTCTAAGGGACAACCAAACCCAGGAAAGCCGAAACCGTAAGGTTGAGCGCCCGTTGTGATATTCCTGTTTCAAACAGGCTGCCGCTTCCTTGTCAATGATGCCGTCCATCATGAATGGTGGGCAGGATAAATTCCTGCCCACCATTCCCCGCATGATTTGCACCGCTATTTCTTCTTCAGATTGCGGAAATTTGGTTTTCGCTTCTCCATGAATGCCATCATGGCTTCCATACTTGCCGGCCCGCCGGCCAGCCGGTCCATGGCCTCCCGTTCAATTTTCAGGGCCGCTTCGATCCCCGCTTTGTGAGCTGTTTTGAGGCACCGCTTCGTTTCCAAAAGAGAGGTTAAAGGCAGTTGAGCGATTTCCGCCGCCTTCTCCATGGCCTTTTGCAGAAGCTCATCATCCCTGAATTTGCGGGAAGCAATGCCCGTTTCCAGGGCCTTGTCGGCGTCAATCCATTCCGTAGTAAAAAGCAGTTCTGCCGCCCGCTGCGGCCCGATGAGAACCTGCAGCATATAACTGCTCGCAAATTCAGGCGCCATGCCCAGACTGTTGAAGGGCAGACGCATGCGCAGGCTTTCTCCGACATAGAGCACATCGCTGTGAAACAAAATGGTAGCTCCTCCTCCTACAGCGACACCTTTGGCCGCGGCAATCAGCGGTTTATCAAAATCAACAACCGCTTTTTCCGTAATTTGGTAACTGTGCGCCGCACCGGACACTCCGTAATCCTTCAGGTCCTGGCCTGCAGAAAAATCATTGCCCGCGCCGGTGATGACAACCACGGTAACATCATCATTCTCCCTGGCCGCATCCAGTTCCGCAGCAAATGCCGTCCATTGTTCCAGATTAAAAGAGTTCTTGGAGTTTGGACGGTTCAATGTCAATAACAAAACCCCTTCCTTCAATTCCTTTAAAACGGTATCACTCATTGCCTGGCTCCTTTTCTTTTATAAATTGTCTGCAAATGTTTTTAGATAAATTGTGTTCAGGCAAATGGTTGCCTGTTTGTGCCGGTCGCATTTCCAAAAACCTTGATTTGGGGATGCATCGCTTCCTTTCCTCTATTCATCCGGTCTTTCTTCCCGGGCTGCGCCCGGCAGGATATCCTTATACCTTTCCTGCTGTTTCTCTTCGATTGTTTTTATTTTATCTTTGGTCATTTCATATTGTTTGAGGGCACGGTTGCCGGTGGCCTCATCAATCACCTGGTCACCGCTGTCACCACAGGAATGCATGAAAAGAAAAATAACTCCCAGGAAAATAAATCCGGAAAAACTTCTACAGATTCTGCTGATTCTTCGATGCATCCTCTTTCTTCCTTTTTCCTCAATTATTTCAACAGGGTCAGTAAACGGCACATTTGAAACACTTTGTTTATTACCCTGATTCCGACACTTCCGTCAATTTAAAATTACAGAAGGAAAGAATCTTTCCCCGGAATGGCGCTGAAACACTGCATTTCCTCATCCAGTGAAGGGCATTGTGCCTATTCACCAGCATGGTCTAGAGCGACTTTTCTGCCACGCTCCTCGTTCACGAAGAAGACGATGACCATGGCTATCAGGAAAAAGGCCGAACAGACAAGCACCGCCTCCTGCAGGCCAAACAGAGCCTGCAGCAACCCCAGACCCATTAATCCGAAAATGGCTGAAAGGCGGCTGGTAAAACTCCACTGGCCGAAGAATTCTCCGGCCTTGGTATCCGGAGAAAACAGTCCGACCATGGCACGGCAGGCAGACTGGGTTGATCCCAGACCAAG
>JAQVLL010000104.1 GCA_028704195.1 Smithellaceae bacterium | reverse complement strand
ATCAACGCAGCTCAGGCGTCTGGGGGAATACCTGACCGGTAAAAATATTCCAGACATCATGACGCAGGAACCATCGGGGACCCCCATCGGACGCAAAATAGGTGATATTCTTTTTGACCGTGGCCATAAGGCCATGTGTCCGGAGACGGAACTGTTCCTGTTTTTCGCGGCACGCGCACAGCACGTGAGAGAAGTCATTCTTCCCGCGCTGGGAGAGGGGAAATATGTCTTATGCGATCGTTTTTCGGATGCGACATTTGCCTATCAGGCGGTGGGGAGGGGGCTTGATTTTGATTTCGTCAAAACCGTTAATGATTATTGTGCCAGGCACTTAAAACCGGATTTAACGCTGCTTTTTGATCTGCCGGTGGAAACGGGACTGCAAAGGGCGGGCCGCCGTGATGCCCAACTCAAAGATCCGTCGGCAGCCGACCGCTTTGAAAAAGAAAAAATTGATTTTCACAATCGCGTGCGGAAGGGTTACCTGGAAATCTGTTCGTCGGATCCGGGGCGTTTCCAGGTCATTGATGCGGCGCGTTCCGTGGACGAGGTTGCCGTCGATGTCAGCCGGCATGTCATGACGTTTATCAAACAACAAAGATAATCTTTAAAGCGATTTCATTTCCTTATGTCTTTTACGGATATATACGGTCATACAAAGCAGATCGGGATGCTGCAGAAAGCCATGGCTCAAAAGAGAGTCGGGCATTCGTATGTTTTCAGCGGCCAGAATGCCATCGGAAAGAAAAAACTGGCGCTGGAATTCGCACAGGCGCTCAACTGTGAAAACTCGGCCCGTCTCAATGATTCCTGCGGGGACTGTTCATCCTGCCGAAAAATGATCTCCGGCAACCATCCGGATGTTCACGTTCTGGAAACGCGGGAGCAGTTCATCCGAATTGATGCCATCCGCAGTATCCAGCAGATGATGACGTTCAAGCCTCTGGAAGGCCGGCGACGCCTGGTTATTATTGACGATGCGGATAAAATGAATGAACAGTCGGCCAACGCCCTTTTAAAAACACTTGAGGAGCCATCGGATGCCAATATCATCATCCTGGTGACTGCGCGTCCCTACTGGCTCCCTCAAACCATCCTTTCGCGATGCCAGCATGTTCGCCTCACTCCGCTTGCCGTTGAAACGGTTGCGCGTTTTTTGACCAAAAAGATGCAAATTGACCCCTCCAGATCCGGCATACTGGCTCTCCTTTCCGCAGGCTCGATCGGACGGGCGCTCGAGTCAAACACCGAAGACGTGATGGCGTTTCGGTCCGAACTGGGCCGTCTTCTGTCCGCCACGTGCGGCGGTGATCCAATGAGCCTGCTTTCACTCGTGTCTTTTCTGGGGCAGGATAAAAAGGAAGTCATGCAGGGACTCAAGATGCTCAGTACGTATTTCCGGGACGCGCTGGTTTATAAGGAAACCGGAAGCTCCGCGATGATCATCAACGCCGATGATCTTTCAGTTATATCCTCTCTTGCCGACCGCTTGCGGGGTGAACAGATTCTGGAAAATTTATCCATTGTTGAGAAATCAGGGGAAATGATTGAAATGAACGTGAACAAATCGTTGACATTGGAAGCAATGGCATTTAAGCTTCAGCTGTAAAAATAAAAATCAGGATTTCAATGTGTTAACCAACATCATCGGTATAAAATTTAAAAAAGAAGGCAGAATTTACAATTTTAACGCGGTTGATCTGATGCTGCACAAGGGTGATCAGGTCTTGGTCAACACGGATAACGGCGTCGCCATGGGAACGGTCATCACCGAGGTCGTTCGATTCGAACCCTCAGAGGTGCCTCCCAATCTAAAAAGTGTTGTCCGCAAGGTTACCTCGGATGATTTGCGGGTCAGAGAAGAGCTTGAAATGCTCGAGGAAGAAGCCCGGAAATATTGCATGGGAAAGATTGCCGAAAAAGGCCTGATCATGAAATTGATTACGGTAGAGTGCCTTTTTGACAGAAGTAAGATGATCTTTTATTTCACCGCGGATTCCCGGGTGGATTTCCGTGAACTGGTGAAAGACTTGGTTGCCAGATTCAAGACCAGGATTGAACTAAAGCAAATCGGCGCGCGTCAGGAAGCGAGAATCGTCAAAGGCCTTGCCGTTTGCGGCCGAACCGTCTGCTGTGCGGGAATTCTGCAGAATCTTGATCGGGTTACCGTAAAGATGGCCAAAGAGCAGAGCATGTCGCTCAATCCGGAAAAAATCTCCGGTTTATGCGGAAGGCTTATGTGCTGTCTTTCTTTTGAGCATGAAGGATACGCGGGGGCGAAGAAAACCGCCCGGGAGGCGAAAGCCACCACCGCGCAGAATACGGCCGGGGAGCCGCAGGAAAAACAACAAACCGCAAGCGTGCGGAAAATCAGTCAGAAAAACAAGGATTCATAAGGAGTCAGCATCCATCATGACCAAACCATTTTACATCACCACCCCGATTTATTATGTCAACGCGTCACCACACATCGGGCATGCCTATACAACCATTGTTGCCGACGTTCTGGCACGGTACGCCCGCATGGCGGGCCGCGAAACTTTTTTTGTCACTGGTACGGATGAACACGGCGATAAAATTGCAGAAGCCGCACAAAAGGCGGGAATCAGCCCCAAACAGTATGCGGACGGGATCAGTCTGCAGTTTTGCAACCTGTGGCCTCAGCTGGCCGTTACCAACGATTATTTCATCCGCACGACCGATACGGATCACATGGACACCGATCGTTTTATTCTGCAGAAAGTCTATGATGCGGGCGATATTTATTTTGGGTCTTATGAAGGTTTTTACTGCGTCGGCTGTGAACGATTTTACATGGAAAAGGAACTGGTGGACGGCAAGTGTCCCGACCACCAAACGGTCCCGGAGCACCGCAAGGAAAGCAATTATTTTTTCCGCATGAGCAAATACCAGGACTGGCTGATCCGGCATATTCAGGAGAATCCGGATTTTATAAGGCCGGAAAGATATCGAAACGAAGTTCTGGCTTTTCTGCGCGATCCACTGGAAGATCTCTGCATTTCCCGCCCAAAGACTCGCCTTGAGTGGGGGATCACGCTGCCTTTCGATGACAAATACGTCACCTATGTCTGGTTTGATGCGCTAATCAACTACGTGACCGCGCTTGGTTATCCGGACGGTGAAAATTTTAAGAAATTCTGGCCCTGTGCCCAGCATCTGATCGCCAAGGATATTTTAAAACCGCACGGTATTTACTGGCCGACCATGCTCAAAGCCGCGGGTATCAAGCCTTATCAGCACCTGAATGTCCACGGTTACTGGAATTCTGATCAAAGCAAGATGTCCAAAAGTCTCGGCAATGTCGTCCGGCCGCTTGATTTGAAGGATAAGTACGGCCTGGATGCTTTTCGATACTTCCTGCTTAGGGATATGGTCTTCGGACTGGATTCCAATTTTTCCGAGGAAGCTTTTGTCGGGCGTCTCAATTCCGATCTGGCCAACGACCTCGGCAATCTGGTCAGCCGAACAGTGACCATGGCCATCAAATATTGTAACGGGAAAATTCCCGGCCCTCCGGCACCTGATCAGGAACAGAGTTTACAGATTGCGACGCTCAAAGCGGAAACGGATGTAGCAGCTTGTTTTACCGATATGTCTCTGCATAAAGCCCTAATGGCCATCTGGGATCTGATCAGCGCTGCCAACAAATATATTGTTGAAAATGAGCCCTGGTCTCTGGCCAAAGACCCGGCCAACCGGGAAAAACTCTCTGCCATCATGTACCGGCTTCTTGAAGTGCTGCGCAACACCGCCATTTTGCTGTTCCCGTTCATGCCGCAGGCAGCCCAGAAAATAATGAGTAAGATCGGTCTGGATACAGCAGAAAAATTCAATCTGGATGTCATTCGCAAAAACGAACCGTTGCCCGCTGGTGCTGCGCTTTCCCGCGGCGAGTCACTGTTTCCCCGCGTCAATCCGGAAAAGCAAGGGCCGACCCAGCCGAAGAAACCAGCCGTCGAACTCAAGCCGGAAATTGAATACGATGAATTTGCTAAGGTGGATCTTCGCGTTGCAAAAATTCTTGCAGCCGAGCCTGTTCCCAAATCCACTAAACTGGTTAAGCTGCGCATTGATATCGGAGAAGAAAGGACGATTGTCGCGGGAATAGGGAAGGATTATCAACCGGAGGAACTTGTGGGCAAATCCATTGTTGTTGTGGCTAATTTAAAGCCGGCCAAACTCATGGGTGTCGAATCGCACGGCATGCTGCTGGCGACGGATTCTGCCCAGGGACTGACGCTGATCGGTTTTGACCGGGAACCCAAAACGGGGGCAAAGGTCCGTTAAATCTCATTGAATTACATGAGATGTATGTTCCGGAGTGCGTAATTGGCAGGATGACACCTCCGGATGCGAATAAAATATTTTGATCGGATAAATAAAAACGGCTGTCTCTCTTCAGGGAAAGACAGCCGTTTTTATTTTTTATTTGTTCAATGTTTTAAGATACTGCAAGACGGCGGCTCTTTCTTCCGGTTTTACTTTTGCGCCCTTTTGAATCATCCGGTCCAGGGTGCTTTCCCACTCAGCGGCATTTTTATTTGCTTCATTTACTTTTTTTATGCCATGACATGTGGAACAGGCATTGTCGACAATCGCTTTGCCTGCAGGCTGGGCAAAAACCGTCCCAGCACATAAGGCAAACAGAAAGATACCGCTTACCGAAACCGCAAATGCTTTCTTCATAAAAACCTCCTTCCCATTTTATTCAGTTAAAAGTTTTTCTATAACCGGCTGATCAAAGCCGGGTACAATCCGGCCTTTGATATACAGAAGCGGTGTCCCCCGGACGCCGATTTTTGATGCGGCATGGAAATGCGCTCTCAGCCTATCTTCAACATTTTTGTCGCCG
Organism: Smithellaceae bacterium; assembly: GCA_028704195.1. Taxonomy (GTDB): domain Bacteria; phylum Desulfobacterota; class Syntrophia; order Syntrophales; family Smithellaceae; genus UBA8904. The sequence goes on along the minus strand of JAQVLL010000104.1, from coordinate 2,114 downwards.
CATAAATTGAGTCGGGAATTTCCATCCACTTTGCCCCCCAAAACATCGTTAAAGCTCTGTTCCATGTTTTTTGAACATAAAATATGGCGGATTTTCTTTTCCGAATCTTCGGACAAAGGAAAGAAAAAAATGTATAGCGTAACCTCTTTTTTCCGTTTATTGAAAAAGTCGAAGGACAATTTGCAGTAGTGGCAGTTGGGATCAATGAATTCCACGACCGCCGTTTTCCCGTTGCCGATTTTCAGAGCCTTATCCAGGGGCAAGGCGGCCATTTTGGCAGCCATTTTTTTCGAGTTGCTCTCCTGCGTCAGATTTTTCCCGTCTTTTGTAACAATGTTCCCCAGCAAAAGAACATCATTCTCGGGAAGATAATAGTAAACCTGTTTCCCGTTATAGACCTCGTAAACACCCTTCATGGGAGTTTCTGTAAATGTTTCATAAGTGTTTTTGGGGAAGCTTTTTTTGAACTGCTCTTCGACGGAGAACTTTTGTGAAGACGCGCATCCCGGAGCCAGTAAAGCAATCATCGCTACAGCAATCAGTAACTTTTTCAAGGGCATACTCCTATGTTAAAATATTCCTGCCAATGTCCTGGAAGCGAATGCACCTTGGACGGTTTGCGCTGGCCTTACGGAAAGCGGGTAGAGAAGGGTTCCTCTGCCGCCATGTGTTGACTGTTACAAGAAACTTGCGTTCAATTTCAACAGGCATATGCTACCTTTGTGAATAGATATCATCATTGTTTTTTCTCCTTCTGATCCAGCCTGTCGCGGATCATGACGGCGAGATGCCGTGACCATAAGGAGTATGCAGGCGCTCCGGGATGAAAACCATCTGCTGCCATATACTCTGGTTCCAGCGGATAATCTATTTCAATATACATACAATGTTTTTCATCATTTGTGAATTTTTTTAAATGGTTGTTGAAGTGTCTGGCCCGTTCGCCGAGATACCACCTCAGGGGCTGGGGAAGTGCCGGAAACAGGTGCATCGGCGGAACGCCCGACAAAATGATATGCCTGCATTGAAATTTCCCTTTGAGCAGTTCAATAATCCGGCCATGTTGCTCAATCCACTTTTTCAGGCCGGTTTGGTGAGTGATGTCATTCACGCCAATGGACGTTACCACAACATCGAACCGTTCCGGTTCAAGCATCTCCAGGCTTTGCAGGACATCTTTTGCCCTGTGTCCTGTTTGTGCGATGAGTTTCCATGAAACCCGGAAATCAGACCCGAGCGCGGCGACCAGTTGCCCCGACAGAGCCTGGTTTTGTGCGGGGGCACCAACACCCGCCGCCGCGGAATCACCGAGGATCATCAGCCGGATCAGCCGACCAGATCCATGAATACCAAAACGCTCACCCGGTGGTTCAGGCAGTTTTGGGGTTGTCCGGCGAACATAAAGAGCCTGTGATATGATCAGGGGTGCCAGGAAGATTGCTGAAAGTTGATGTTTCATGTAAGAGTGCTTTCGCTGCATTGCAGTATGCTTCCATTAGGAGACGCCGCTAAAAATCATTGCACAAAGTGTTTCACGTTTTCATCTTGAACAGCCCAACGTTTGTGCAATACGTAACATCAGTCAGAGTATCTGTCAATCTTATGCAAAGAGATGGTTTTTGATGCTCCTGTGCAAGCGGGAGGGATGTGCCGGATGCCCTGACGTGATTTGTCATGCTTCGAAAAAGCGGTGCGGTTCAGTTCCTGCACAGAAACGGTTTGCGTGATGACATGTAAAGGGGTGTGATAAGTAAGTACCAGAAATTGTGATAAGGGACTTTTACGATGGTTCTCCGATGGTTTACGAATGACTGATTTTGAAACGTAATCAAATGAGATTTGATTTAAGTAATGGTTTTTATTTTGGGCCGATTTATGATGGTTATTTTAAGCGCAATTCATTACCAACCAAAACAATTGCCTCAACTTCACCGCCCACTGAATTATTAGAACTAAATGTACCAACAAAATAACCAGAGCATGTAATAACCTGGCCGGATTTGACCTTTGATATATCACCATTAAATAGATAGTCAATGGTTGTTACACCAAGAGGAGAATTTGCGTTTTTTGTAAGCAATAATATTTCTGACCAGTGGCCTGGATGATCTCCA
>JAQVLL010000103.1 GCA_028704195.1 Smithellaceae bacterium | reverse complement strand
CCACTGCATAGGAGCCAAGAATACCTACAACGGAAGCAATCAGAATGATGACCACGGCTGATCCTCCCATTTCCGCAAGAACGCCAAAGTAGTAAACAATACAAATGGCTATCAGGATCCATAGGGCGAGCAGGAATTTGCCCTGCTGTAAAAGATAGGTCTTGCAGGTTTCCCAAATGGTCTGGGAGACATCCAGCATGGATTTGTGCGCAGGCAGATTCTTTGTCTGCACGTACTGCAGGAGACCGAATCCTAAACCGATCAGGCAGATCAACAATCCGAAGTTCAGAATAGTCGTCCCACCAAGTGAGCCACCAAAAAACGTAACCTGTGTCAAATCAGGCAGCTCGATATTTGCTTCGCCGGCAAAAGCAGTGCCTGCCATAAGCAGCAACATCAAACTGCTCAGTAAAAATGTCCAAATACTTGTTCTGTTTCTAAACATTAACTATTCCTCCTTTATAAGAAAATTTATATTTTTTGTCTGGTACTTGCCTATGGCTTTCTGCAGACCATTTAAAACAATTTCAGCACACGCGTCGGCTGCCCGGCCGATAACATCAGGCAGCACTTCCTGCTCTTCCTTCCGGAAGGGTTCCAACACATAACCCTCTATTCGGAATTTGTCAACTGGTTTGCCAATACCCAGTCTCACCCTCATAAAACCGGAAGTTCCCAAGTTAGACTCGATAGATGCCAGCCCTTTATGACCGGCAGTTCCCCCGCCGGACTTGAGGCGGATCGCCCCAAAAGACAGGTCGAGATCATCGTGAATAACAATGAGACTGCTGATATCCGTTTTAAAGAACGACTGCAACTGCCTGACCGCAGTACCACTCAAATTCATGAATGTTTGAGGCTTGGCCAGAAGAAGATTGTTTCCGGCAATGGTTCTTTTGCCCCATAATGCATTGAAACTTTTATGTTTTAACTCTACTTCCCATTCTGTGGCGAGTTTTTCCAGCACCATAAAACCAATATTGTGCCTTGTCGCCTCGTAGCGTTTACCCGGATTTCCCAGACCGACAATCAGATTCGTCATCTGCTCCCCCTCTTTTCGAAAACGAAAAAATAATTTTTTCAAAGCAGAGGAAAGCATGATCTACCGCCCGGATCCCGCTTAGCTTTATTTTTCCTTTTCTTTCTTCTCTTCTTTGGCCGGTTCAGCCTCGGCAACCGCTGCACCTTCCGCCGGAACTTCTTCAGCGGCGGCTTCAACCTTCACAACCTTGACGGCGGCAACCGATACGACCGCGGCCTCCGGAGGATCCAGATGAGTCAGGTTTTCAGGAAGCCCAATATCCTTCACCTTAATGGAATGACCGATGTCGATGGGGGTGATGTCCACATCGATATGATCAGGCAGATCGGAAGGTAGACACATAACCTTAATATCACGCTTGATATGCTGTAATTCGCCTCCGTTCTCAACGCCAATTGCCTTGCCTGTAAAGTTCAGGGAGACATCGAATACGAGCTTCTTTTTCATGTCCACTTCGTAAAAATCCGCATGATACAATTTCCCCGTCAGGGGTTGAACCTGCAATTCCTTTATCAGGGAAAGTTTCTCCACTTTCTTGCCGCCATCATCAATAATCAGCTTAATAAACGCGTGATCTTTCTTTTCTTTATGCAGTTTCAACAGGTCAATGCTTTTCACAGACAGTTGTATGTTCTCGGCTCCACCGCCGTAAAAAATAGCCGGCACAAATCCCTGCTGACGCAACCGGCGGGCTGGACCTTTCTTCTGTTCTTTACGGACTTGCGCCGCCAAATCGGTTATTTCCATTTACCCCTCTCCTCCTAAATAAATAATGAGCTTACTGAGTCGTTATAATAAATGCGGCGCACAGCTTCTGATAACAAGCCGGAAACCGACAACACTTTCATTGTTTTGCAATTGGCCGCTTTTTCATTCAAGGGAATGGTGTCGGTGACTACAAATTCCCTGATATTGGAGTTTTCGATGCGATCAATCGCGGGACCGGACAAGACCGGATGCGTACAGCAGACGGATACTTCGAGAGCGCCGGCTTCGGTCAGAGCGTTTGCCGCTTGAACAACGGTACCCGCCGTATCGACCATATCGTCCAAAATAATGACCCGCTTGCCCTTCACGTTACCGATAATGTTCATCACCTGGGCTTCATTGGGACCTTCCCGCCTTTTATCGATGATCGCCAGAGACGCTCCCAGCCTTTTGCCAAAAGCACGGGCCCGTTCCACGCCGCCGGTGTCCGGTGAAACCACCACCATGTCATCCTGGTAATTCTTTTTCATGTAATCAATCAAAACCGGCGTGGCAAAAAGATTATCCACGGGAATATTGAAAAACCCCTGAATCTGTCCCGCATGCAGATCCATGGACAAAAGCCGCTGGGCGCCTGCGGTCGTAATCAGATCAGCCACCAGTTTTGCCGAAATGGGGGCGCGGGGAGCGACTTTTCTGTCCTGCCGGGCATACCCGTAATAGGGCACAACGGCGGTGATCCTGTCAGCCGATGCCCTCTTCATGGCATCGATCATGATGAGCAGTTCCATCAAGGTCACGTTCACCGGTGTGCAGGTGGATTGAATGATGAAAACATCCATCCCGCGGACATTTTCATTAATCTCGACACGCGTTTCCCCATCACTGAAGGTTGTGACGTTGGCCTTCCCCAGGGACACACCCAGTTTCTGACATATTTTTTGCGCCAGAGGAACATTGGCGTTTCCCGAAAAAACCCTGATTCTTTCTAACATTTAGCTCTATCTCCGCAATCTTGATCTGGCTGGGGCGGGAGGATTCGAACCTCCGAATGCAGGAACCAAAATCCTGTGTCTTACCGCTTGACGACGCCCCATCGTCACTCTATTATGTGGAATTCTGAATAAATACAGCTTCTACAATGATTGGGCAAAGAAAACCAGACATTCTCCGGAAACTTTTTTCAAAATTGCATCCTGCGCTTCTTTTGCCGACTGTTCATCAGCAAAAATACCAAAAAGTGTAGGACCACTGCCCGACATCAATGCACCGAGGGCGCCTTCATCCAACAGCAATTGCTTGAATGCATTCAATTGAGGATGCATCCGAAACGATACGTCTTCTAAATCATTATGCAATTCCCGAATTACGTCACCTAGTGCGTAAAACCGCGGAATACTATAATTATTTTTTTTCTTTGTCAATGCTAAATTAAGGTTTTCGTAAACCTTTCTTGTGGAAAGCTCAAAGGCAGGATTGATCAAAATGATGTGCAAACGAGGAACATCGGACAGGATTTGAAGCTCGTCTCCAATGCCGGTGGCAAATGCCCTTTGCCCGAAAACAAAAAAGGGAACATCCGCGCCCAGTTTTGCCCCAATTTTCATCAGGTCAGACTGACTCACGTTCAGCGAACATAAGTCATTTAAAGCCGTCAGTGTGGCGGCTGCGTCGGAACTCCCTCCTCCCAGACCCGCGGCAGAGGGTATCTTTTTCTTCAAAACAATTTCAACACCACCTGTATAACCCGTATGCTGAAAAATGGCACGGGCGGCACGGTAAACCAGGTTTTGTTCATCGGTCGGGAGATCGGTGCCCGGACAGCAAAGCGTTATCCCCCCTGTGCACAGGGAAAAAGTTAACTCATCGTATATGGAAATCTTCTGCATAACGGAAGCCAGATCATGATAACCGTCCGGACGCTTCCGCAAAACATGCAATGAAAGGTTGATTTTTGCAGGCGCTTTCCTGAATGTTTCAGGCGTTTTCTTTAACATAGCGCATTTTCAGCTCGTATAAAACGCCTTTAATTAAATTATCTTCATTCTGATCGAGATTACCTTTGGTTTTTTCATTCAGCATATCCAGAATATCAATGGTCTGTTTTACCGCCGGCAGGTTTTTCTCTGCTTTGGCCCCTTCATTTTCAGGAAAATCGCCAAAATGAAACAGGGCGGACGTGCTGAGCGATATGACAAAGTTTGTAAAATTTACCGGCGGATAGTCAAAATGTTCATCTGTCGCGGTTTTTACATCTTCTTGCACAGGTGCTTCACTTGCCGCCGCAGCTTCTTCCTTCTTTTCCGGTTCGTCGGAGAAACGCCTGTCTTTAATCACAAATCCTTCACCTTTTTTTTCTTCCGCCATAAATCCTCCATGTAATGTTAGGTGGCAGGAGCACCCCTTACCCCTTACCCCTTACCCCTTACTCCTTACTCTTTACCCCTTACTCTTTACTCCTTGATCCTTACTTTTTACTGAACGTGATTTCCCCCCTGGAAACCCCTACGACAATATGGTCTCCTTCGGAAAACTTCCCGGACAGGATGTCCAGCGCCAACGGATCCAAAATCAGCTTCTGCAAAGAACGCTTGAGCGGCCTCGCCCCGTAGACCGGGCTGTACCCCTTCTCGGCTATATATTTTTTAGCCGCATCTGTCAATTCGATGCTGAGCTTGCGTTCTTTCAGCCGCCTGTCGATCAGTTTCAGTTGAATGTCGACAATTCTATGAATGTCTTCCAACTTCAGCGCATGGAACATAATGATATCATCGATGCGGTTTAAAAACTCAGGTTTAAACGTCGCACGCAGCACTTCCATGGAGCGGTTTTGTTTTTCCACGTCGTCAAGAGATGGATCCTGAATCCACTGGCTGCCCACGTTGTACGTCATGATCACGACGGTATTCTTGAAATCCACCGTACGGCCGTGTCCGTCGGTCAACCTGCCGTCGTCGAGAATCTGCAACAGGATGTTGAAAACATCCGGATGAGCTTTTTCAATTTCATCAAAAAGCAAAACAGAATAAGGTTTGCGCCTGACGGATTCGGTCAGGTAACCGCCCTCATCATATCCGACATAACCCGGGGGAGCACCGATCAAACGGGCCACCGCATGTTTTTCCATATACTCGGACATATCAATGCGGATCATCGCCTGTTCATTGTCGAACATGAACTCGGCCAGAGCACGGGCCAGTTCGGTTTTACCCACACCGGTCGGTCCCAGGAAAATGAATGATCCAATCGGGCGGTTCGGATCCTGCAGGCCCGAGCGCGCCCTTCTCAGGGCGGAGGACACGGCCCCAATGCCGTCATCCTGCCCGATCACGCGCATCTTCAGGCGTTCATCCATATGGATCAATTTCTGCACATCGCTTTCCATCATGCGCGAAAGCGGGATACCGGTCCAGTTGGAAACCACTTCCGCCACATCTTCGGCATCCACTTCTTCCTTCAACATCTGGTTGTTTTTCTGGACATCCTCAAGTTTGTTCTGATGTTCCTGAAGTTCCCGATCGAGTTCGACCAGCTTGCCATAGCGGATTTCCGCGGCCCGGGCAAGATTGCCTTCACGCTGCGCGTTCGCTTCCTCAATTTTCAGCGCTTCCACATCGCTCTTGATCTGCTGAATTTTTTTGATGATGTCCTTCTCCGCCGACCAGTGCATCTTCATCTGATCCATGCTGGATTTGAGTTCGGACAGTTCCTTTTCGATCTTTTCGCGTCTCTCTTTCGCAGCCTTGTCCGTATCTTTTTTCAGGGACTGCTTTTCAATTTCCAGCTGAATGATTTTCCGGTCAATCGCATCGATTTCCGACGGCATGGAATCCAGTTCGATCCTCAAACGGGAGGCGGCTTCATCGATCAGGTCCACAGCCTTGTCCGGCAAAAACCGGTCGGAGATATACCGGTGCGACAATGTGGCGGCGGCCACAATGGCGGAATCCTTGACGCGGACGCCGTGATGCACTTCATACCGCTCCTTCAGCCCGCGCAAAATGGCAATCGTATCCTCAACGCTCGGTTCCTTGACCAGGATTGGCTGGAAACGCCTCTCCAGCGCAGCATCTTTTTCAATGTATTTGCGGTATTCATTAAGCGTCGTCGCTCCCACGCAGCGCAATTCACCTCTGGCCAGGGCGGGCTTGAGCATGTTGGAGGCGTCCATCGAACCTTCGGACGCGCCGGCACCGACCATCGTATGAATTTCGTCGATAAAAAGAATAATCTCTCCTACTTTCAGCGAATTCATATGAACTGGAAATATTAAGATTGCTATATTTACTCGCACCAAATAACTTATTAGTGCAGGATATGATTGATAAAACTATAAGCAGGCTTAAAACAACATGTTTTGGCTATAATGATTGTCACCATGGGGAATGCTTTCATTCTGCATTGATAACCTTGAGATTTATTGGCACTGTTTCGGATGATGTGATATGGATTAATAATCTTATTAAATATTACAATAAATATAATGGCGAGGTAAAGCGTCACAGCGGAACAGTATGGTATTATTGGCTATGTCTGTCCGAGATGCCCTTTGATATTGCAAAACCTGAAATCGATAAATATAAAAAAGAAATGCACAATAGGCTCAGAAACAGAAGTTATGTGATGAACAGTGAAAATGACAGAGCTATTCATCCTGTTTTACTCTGCATATTGCGTAATAATATTGCCAAATATGAGGAATTTAACTATATAAAAGACCGCCAACCTTATATAAATGAAAAAGACGGACGGTTGTATTTTGATATGAGAGAGGAGAATGTTATATGAATACAGACTTTTCAAAAATTAATCCTTGCGGTGGTTGCTGTGATGATTGCGGTTATAAAAAAAGCGGGGAATGCAAAGGTTGTCGTGAGGTTGAGGGTAAATGTGTTAAACTTTGGTCAAATGGTTGTGCTATTTACAAGTGCTGTATAGAACATAAAGCTTATTTCTGCGGTGTGTGCTCTGAATTTCCTTGCCAATGGCTAATAAACAAAATTGGAGAATGGGATAGGGATGGAATCCATAAGCTTAAAAAGCTGAAAGAAAAATATGAAGAGGAAACAATTATATGATATTTTATCATGGTTCGCCAATAGCTGGAATTACTGAACTTGGGACACGATCTCATACTCATGATGGGACAAAAACATCGGCTGTTTATCTTACACCCAATTGTGCATATGCATTATTCTACATACGAGATCTTGGTATAAATTATGTAACTTGTGGTGTGACCGAAGAGGGATATATTCTGTATGATG
>JAQVLL010000102.1 GCA_028704195.1 Smithellaceae bacterium | reverse complement strand
GAGAGCTTTGCAGGATTCAATCATTAGCGCCGTTCCCGACGCGCATCGCCCGATTTTTTTCCTGTTGACTCGACAGGGTATACGGCCCGGAGAGGCTGTTGCGTTGCAGTGGCGCGACATCGATATGACAGCAGGCACAGTGCTAATCCGCCGCACGGAAAGTCTCCGGAAAATCAAAGAACAGACAAAAGGAAAGGTTGAAACGTATCGGTTGCTGCATCCGGACTTGTTGTTGATGCTGAAAACATTTCCACCTCGCTTCCCGAAAGATTACATCTTCCTAAACATCAACACTGGCCGGCCGTACCGAGTAAACAATCTTGAAGGTATCTGGAACAAAGCGTGCGCAAAAGTTGGAGTTGACAACATTACCCTATACGAGGGAACTCGGCATAGTGTGGCAAGCCAGGCAGCTACGCGAGGTGTATCCCTTTTCAAAATTGGAGAAGTCCTAGGCCATTCCGATAAAAGAACGACAGAGCGATACGCAAAAATGGATGTATCTGACCAAATCGAAGTATTTGAGTCACCGTCGCCAGCAACCGTCACCAAACTGTCACCAAGTACAAAACAGTCAGATAAATAGGCAATTATATCAATGACATAAAATCTTTATGCGTGGGTTCGATTCCCATGCACTTCCGCCAATTTAACTTGATTTTATTATGTTATTTGCTTTCTGATGCCCGCCAGGAATTTTATAATCTTAGCCACGATGTTCCTTATGGCTTCCAGTTTCACATCAGCATACTTTAAAACAGAATCATGCCGGTTTTCTTCAGCATACCCGTTTCTCAATGACAGCCATGATCTTTTCAACGATCCTGCTCTTTCCGTATTCTTTGTTGAAATCATTCATCAGGGCTTGCATGGCAGGAACGATATCGCTTGACATATCTTTCAATGTTTTTAAAACAAGATTTGGTTTGATAGCGACAGATTCACCCAGTTTCTCCCAGTGTTTCTGTCCTATCCAGGAAGGCCTGTTCTCGCCTCCTATTCTCAGGGCAGACTTCTCCGTCAAATCCGGATAGACCTGAGTGCAGATCAGATCGTAAAAGGGCGCCAGGCGCGGCCCCCGATCGGTGAAGATCATGGCCAGGTTCTTGGCGTGGGCGTCGGTATTACCGATCAGAAAATTGAAGATAACCCATCGTAAAAGCTCCATACGGTCGGCGGCGGGTCGAATGCTTTTTTCCTGTAGTAGGACAAAACAGTGTTTTATCGAAAAAGACCCGGAAGGAAAGTTCCCTCCGGGTCTTTCTTATCAACAACAGATGAAATTTACATTTAGCTGGCCAACTGAACGCCTGCAAGGGTTAAAGACGTTAGCGATAGCTCTAACGGTAGTTACACCAGTCAATACAGCGGCGTTCTTCTTCCTTCGCCTTTCTCTCACAACGTCGCTGGTATCCGGGTTTCGAATGTTCTCTGCATCCGGCCAGAGTGGCCTCAAAATCGTCACGACATTGATCGATACATTGGCCGCGATTACCGGGAGGAGGAGGGCCAGGCTCGTGATAACCGCGATCCGGGGATGGACGCTGACCGGGATGTTCTACTTTGAAACGACTGCGGGCTGACACGATGTATCCGCCGGCCCTGTAATTATAATAGGCCCGTGCCTCATATCTTCCCGGTCGTGGCGATCTGAAATTCAGAACACCCTGACGTACTCCCGCAGGCATATATTTATAATCCCCTGCTTCCGTATCCGGTGCACCTTCCCGGGCAATGCATATCCAGTCACTTGAATAGCCAGGTGCATTATAAAAGTGCACCCGGATATCCTCACCCTGGTAAACGCGTCTGTCCGTCTCGATCCATGGTTCATCTCCTGCAGCCCGTGCCGCCTGGCAGCAAAATGCCACGATCATTAAAATGATTAACACTGGAATTGACCAAATTCTTTGACTGGTTGTTGGCATCATCTTTCTCCTCCTTGTTTGATAATCTCGATAAGGACAGGTTATGCATTGTCCATTAAATCGGTTTATTTGAACTATTCACACTTGTACTTTAACGAAATACCAAAAAAGAAATGTTTGAAACCATCTGTCACAACATGATCAGTTATTTATATTATTATAATACCGCTTCGAACTTTTTCATAATATTTTCTTTTGCCAGAATAATCACCGCAAAATGATGTTCTGAAGGATTGGCATTATTTATCACCTTTTCCCCGTGTCTTTTCGTGTAGTTCTGACATTCCGGGAAAGAAAAGAATGCACCATTTTCTTGAGCTTTTCATGATCACAAAAGAATGTAAAATGCCCGCACGCGCCATTCAGTTCGAGAACGTCCGCATGAATGAGACAGGCAAAAGTTCTTGCCTCTTTCATGCTCGTGATCTGATCCTGTTCAGAGGTTATGATGAGGCATTTTGCCCGGACTGTCTCCGCTGCCTTTACCCGGGAGCCGCCAAAGTTTTTCAGAATGTCATGACTCATAATCGCCCGGACCTGCGAAGCCCAATCGGCCGCATCATACACGGAAAACTTTTCCTGTTCACCGGCCAGAAAAGCTGAAAAACCAGAGGGGCTGGTATTTTTCGTTCGGTAATCGCGTGTCCAGACCTGCATGACGTGAAGAGGGGTCAACGCCTTCATGGCTTCCCGGCTTCCTTTACATTCCAGGATGTTCTCGAGTATGCCCAGCTGCGCTGACCAGAAAAGCATTTCATGGGAAGTGGTCCATGGACCTCCGAGAATTGGAACACACCGATCCATAAAGTCCGGATAAAAAACCATCCACTCAAACGTCTGCATGCTCCCCATAGAAATTCCCACCACGGCATAGACATGGTGGATATTCATCTTTTCAGTCAGCAGAAGATACTGGGCCCGAACCATATCGCGGATACTGAATTGCGGAAAGTCTTTACCCGGCTGGTTCCGACTGTTGGATGGCGATGATGAAACTCCATTTCCGAACGAATCCACGGCAATGATGAAATATTTTGAGCTGTCAAAGAGTTTGCCCGGCCCGATGAATCCTAAAGCGAACAGTTCTTTTGATGTTCCGGCAAGCCAGGTCGGGACCAGAATGATATTTGACTTTTCGGCATTCAGGGTCCCGGTTGTAAGGTAGCCAAGACGGCAATCGCGAATGACGCTTCCGTTGTCCAGCTGGAAATCACCCAGGTTAGCGTATTGGACGGAGTCGTTCGCCAGTGTATTGCTTCCTGCTAAAAAAACAAACGTTAATAATACTAATACATGAAGGCGTATTTCTTTGACATGGCAAGGCATTTTGCATTCACCCTCTTTTGATCCTATTTCAACGGAATCATGGATTGCCTTTCTCCGCAATACGTAATATGGATACAAGATCTTCTGCGATCATCGGCTTGTAGAAATAATATAATGGGGTTTTGCATGTCAAGGAAATCATGTCATTGTGGCCGCGTGAGATAACAAGGGGGTCAAAATCGTGATAAGGGGCTTCCAAAAGTTATTTGATTGTATCAATGTTTATTTGATTATCGTGTCAGCCTCCTAGTAATTTTTAATCAATAACTCCTTAACCGGCACCCTTTTATTGCCTCCTGCGGCTGTGTAGGATGTTGCTACCGTTTCAATTTTAAATTGGCCGAAGATTTCTCTAATTCTGGGTGTATTATTAATAGACATAATGAATTTTCCCTGGACCGATGCCAGCAGATCCCGCAGGACCATGAAATCATCACTGCTGAATATCCCGTCCCCATAATAATCTTCATAGCCGTGATACGGTGGATCCAGATAAAAGAAGGTGTGTGGCTTGTCGTACCGTTCGATCAGCTTCTGATAAGGTTGATTCTCGATATAGACCCGCGACAGCCTTAAATGAACCTCGGATAGCTCCTCCTCTAATCACAGAAGGTTAAACCCGGACCGTCGCGTGGTATTGATATTAATGGTGGGATTCTTAACCTTTCCGCCATAACCGCTCCGCAATAAATAATAAAACCGGACGGCCCGCTGAATATCCGTAAGGGCATCCGGAGCTTCTATCTTAAACCTGGCAAATTCATCGCGGGCCACGAGTATCCATTTTAAATAGCGAACGAATTCATCCAGGTGGTGCTTCACGACCCGGTAGAGCGTAACCAGATCAGTATTGATATCGTTGATTATTTCAACTTGAGACTCCTCTTTTTTAAACAGCATCCAGGCTGCCCCGGCGAAAACCTCACAATAGCAGACATGTTCAGGGATTTTAGGAATGATTTTATTGGCCAGTAACGATTTTCCGCCCAGGTATGACAAAAAGCTTTTCATGCGATCCTCCGTGATTGATTTACGGGATCAGCCCTGCTATATAAATCTCACCGGCTTCTCTAGGTGGATGGTAGCGGGTCATCTCGTCTTGCGGTCGAATCGCATGGTTTTGGGAGCGTCAACTCCCGAAAATACTGTCCGCCTGGTCTTTCTTATTCAGACCAGGTTCTTATAAATTATCCTCAATTATTATACCGGCCAGTCTGAAGCAATATCATATGAGTCGATCGCATCGGGCGATGACAATGCTTCCACGGCGTCCTTCTTACGCCAGGAAGCATTGTAAATATCTGATACGCGCTGCATGACGAAAGCACCCAAATCAACGGCCTGAGATGGTGTAATATCATGATCAACATCGTCCTGATCTCTGAATTTCAGTGTGATATCCTGGCCGAATTGAATGAGCCCAGCAACGGATATGCCTGTAATATTCCGGAAATCGCGCTGATCCCGCGTCTGGATTGTACCGGATACGCCTCCTGGAAACGTATAGGGCACGCCTGCGGCTATTTTTGCATCCCTGAGTGCTTCGATACCCGCTTTTTTTAGTGCTTTTTTTTCGGCGATGGTGAAAACACGGTCGGCTGCGATCGGCTTTCCGTTATTATCAGGAGAGATGATCTTTCCTGCAGACTGCGCCTGCATCAGGGCAAAATATTCCTTGTCGCTGATTGGAACAGCGTCTTCGGGGATATTTGCATGAATCTCGGTATCGTAAAATCCTTTTTCAACCGCTGAATACAACTTTGCCATGATGCCCTCCTTAATAACCTATTGCTCTGTAATATACAGAGCGAATTCCTACAGCGACTCCTGTAGCTGTAGTCCATGTGTTGATTTTTGCTCCAGTCTTGCTAATCTCGCTGAACGTAGCATGTTCGGACAATTCAACAAGTGTGGTGACCACCAAGGAGCAACACAGAACCGGAAAAGCGATAGGAAATGTCAGATCATAAACTCCATCTTCTCCGGTCCAGAAATAGCCCCATTGATCGATTGTGCCATCGGGAAGCTTGTTGTATCCATTGAGCGCAACGATCCCGGCAAAATCGATTAATTTTATTTCCCGGAAATTAATAAGTTGATACTGCACGCCATCATACATAATCACGACCAATTGCCCCGATAGGATGTCATTTGCCTTTAATGCAGACTGGTCAGGACGTATGATGTTTACCGCGCCCCACGAATTTATATTAATAGTGGACGCGCCTGTATTTGTAAAATTGGCTTTGAATGTGATCGGCATGCCAGAAATTTGGGCATCAAGCGCATTTGGCAGTGTTAGGCTATAAGCATTGTCACTGCCAGTGGATGTGGCATAATCCAGAGCCCCTTCACCATCGATATTACGGCCGGTATGCCGGTGGTTGTTGACCGCGTTGAGAAAATCCGCTGTCACTACTGTCCCCTGGGGCGGTGTATCGGAAAATACTGTTTTACCAGACATAATGACCTCCTATGAATACGCAAAAATTATCATTGTATGAGCAGGTTTCAGGTCTGTGAACAGCCCTTCCATCGCTGTGGCAACCGGGCCATCCACCAGACGTTCACCTGCACGGCTTTGGCCGGCACGGAAATAATATAGTGGTGTGCCGGTAAATGTCACACGCCAGCGAAAAATACCCTCCACCCCATAATCATCTGTGTTTGCCAGTAATTCCTCGATGGTCACGGTATATCCCATCGATGTCGCAAGCTCTGTAAAATAGGGGATCGACAGGCCGCCTCGCTCGCGCAACTTGGTGATGACCCGTGCCTGGCGCATTTGCAAGGTGTCGGTGGACGCGGGGATCAGACCGCAAACACGCTCCCAATCTTCGATGGTCTTATCGCAGGTTTGAGGATATATTTCCCGCCGGAGGCATTCTCCGCTGGCTTGCACGTCATCCAACTGCAGGCCTTCAAGCGCAGCATCCTGATCATACACACCGCCCAGCTCGAGCGGAAATAACAATAACAAGACGTCTTTATGAGACACTGATTACCCCCGGACGTATCATTTCGTATGCCGTTGCCGTGACGTCCGCCGCGGGTGTCGTTAATGTGACATTGTCCGCGCCGGCTTCCATCGCCAGTTGAATAAGTTTTGCCATGTAGAGCGTCTGCCCTGGAATCATCGTATTCATATATGCGGTGATCCCTGCGGCAATAGCCGTGGCATCAAGGCCCGTTCCGACAACAGTCATTTCGACGTTCTCTTCAAGAATAGTCGGTGGCAGAATAGATACCTTGGATGCTGTAACAGGCCGCAGCGGGTCGATATAGGCCTTGACCAGGCCAATCAGGCCATAAATCACATATTTTTTGCCGGTCACGGTGAAGATATCCGTGGTCAGAGTAAGCTGCGTTGCGCTGTCAACGGTCACCACCGTTGTTTGCAAATTGTCTGTCACATTTTTAACAATGTCACCGGGCTTGACGGTATAGGTTGCATTGTCAAAAATGCCGGCGCTGTCAATCAGCTTGCCCGCCGTCACGCTGGCATTGGTTCCTGTTTGGCAGTGGACAATATAGGGATCCCCGGCAAATAAGAATATGTCGGCGTCCAGGGATAACTCAGTAGTGCTGTCCACCGCGGTGACCGTTGCCTGGGTCTGACGCAATGGATTTTCCACAATATCCCCCTCGGCGACCGCGTGGGCCGTTTGAAACGTAGCGGTGGAGTCGACCAGCTTATTGGCGGTCACGGAGGTCGTAACACCGATCCGGGCCGACGAGCTTGGGATTTCATCGTCCGTTGTATTCGGGTCAGCAAGGATAATCACATCCACAGTACCTAAGCCTTGCCCGATCGGTACGCAGTAAGCTTTGGTTACGCCGCTGATTTCCTTTGCCCATTTTTCATAATCAT
>JAQVLL010000101.1 GCA_028704195.1 Smithellaceae bacterium | reverse complement strand
CCTCTTTCGGTAAATCAAAGAGATGCGCATGCATATTCAGATTCTGCCGTACGGTCAGTTCACCGTACAGCGAAAAGTTCTGTGACATGTAGCCGATGCGCTTTTTCAGTCCAACGCTCCCGGTTTCCACAGAGCTTCCAAAGATGGTAGCCTGACCGTGCGTCGGATGCAAAAGCCCGGTAAGCATCTTCATTGTGGTGGTCTTGCCGCAGCCGTTCGATCCGACGAAACCAAATATTTCCCCCCTGGGGATGGTGAAGGAGACATCATGAACTGCAGTAAAGTCACCAAATTTTTTGGTAAGGTGTTTTGCCTCAATAGCAGAACCGTCATTCGATGCTATTCTGGGAGGTGTCGTAAAGACCTTGTGTCCATAGCGCATCTCTTCCGGCAACATGGCAATATATGCGTCTTCGATTGTCGTCTTGCCCGTTTGTTCCTTCAACTGTGCAGGTGTTCCTGTAGCAAGGACCCGTCCGCCTTCCATCATGACGAGCCAATCAAGGTGTTCAGCCTCTTCCATATACGCAGTTGCAACAATAATGCTCATACCTGCATGGTGGGCTCTCATGCCTTTGATAAGCTCCCAGAACTGACGACGTGACAGAGGGTCGACACCGGTAGTGGGTTCATCCATAATGAGCACATCAGGGTCGTGAATCAGTGCACAGCATAAACCCAGTTTCTGCTTCATGCCCCCTGAAAGCTGGCCCGCAGGGCGGTTTACAAAGGGTTCAAGGTTTGTGGCTTTCAGAAGCCGCTTGATGCGTTCGTTTCTTTCGTCGCGGTTATACCCAAAGAGCCGTCCGAAAAAGTCCACATTCTCATAGACGGAAAGCGTAGCATAAAGATTCTGGCCGAGCCCCTGGGGAATGTAGGCAATCTCCGAGCAAACATCATGACGGTGGATCCCTGAACGCATGGAACTGCCCAGGACATGAATGTCTCCCGTCTGTATTTTTTTCTGTCCTGCGATGAGTCCGAGCAGAGTTGATTTGCCCACACCGTCGGGTCCGATGAAACCGACTTCGCATCCCGCGGGTATTTGAAGGTCAATCGAATCAAGGGCGATCTTCTTACCGTAGCAGTGCTTTATTCCTTCAATGTGTGCGATGGTATCATGGCCGTTCATGCGAGCATTCACTTAAAGAGTTCCGTCCATTTCGCAGATGGATTCAACCGGATATATGAAACTCCCGGCATGCCCGGTTTCAGTCGGGAATCATTAAACTCCTCAAGTCTGATTTTCGCCCGGAAAACGAGCATCTGGCGCTCCTCGGTCGCCTCAACCTCTTTGGGGGTGAACTGTGCCTTTTCAGAAACATAGGCAACCCGCGCAGCAAATTGCCTGTCAGGTATTGCGTCGAGCACAACCTTCGCATCGCCACCCATGGGAATACCGCCTGCATATCGTTCCGGCAGATAAATATTCATGTAAATTTCTGTGAGATCTATAATGGTCAATACCTTGCCTCCATTGGGCATAACCTCGCCAGGTTCAGCGAGACGGAACATTACCCTTCCTTTTATGGGGCTTTTCAGCATGCAGTCATTGATCTCGGCTTTCAACATTTCTACAAGGGCTGCTTTGGCCTCAATGGCATTTTCGGCCTCGGCAACTGATGATGCAGCCGCTGCGTATTCTGCATCATATGTCTGTTTGGCTGTTCGAACACGGTCGTGTTCCTGTTGGGTAAAGATTCCCTTTGCAAAGAGATTATTGGAACGCTCGAGTTCCTTCCCTGCAAGCTCCATCTTTGAACGAACGCCATCAAGCATAGATAGGGCGGTTTTACGCGCCTGCATGGACCGTTTGACCTCGGCTTCGGCCTGTCTTAACTGAGCTTGGAGTGTTGTGGTATCGATTCTGGCCACGATCTGCTCTTTCTCGCAGAAATCACCCTCTTTCACAAGGACTTCTGCGAGACGGCCCGCAAGCTTTGCTGCAATATCCACCTCGATCGCCTCAAGACGGCCATTGCCCATCACAAAACCTTGAGGAACGGCATTCCTGTCTTTGCTGATATAGAGATAAAAAACAAGAACCACAGCTAACAAAACCAGGACCACAATCACAACTGATTTTTTAAGAACATTCCCCTTTTCAGCCATATTCACCTTTCACAAATCACAATTTAGTATAATCATGAGAGAAACGCTTTGGTGATTCCATTCATCATATGATTTCAGCAAGCTGTCGTCTGAAACCATAAATCGGGGCATCCATCGTGTTCTTCAATCCTTTTTCAAATTCCACTTCGCAAGGGTATGAATGAAAATTGTACAACGTGCCAGTTAATTCTTTTTTATGACGGGAACTATAGGGAACGAGGTCTTGTATGTCAAGAAAATCTCGAGAACAACCACATTATTTGCTTCTGAAAAAGAGAAGAAAAAGGCAGAAAAGTCAGGCTCTGCTAATTATTTTAAACAGGTCTTCCGTTATTCAAAATAGCTGGACTCTGGTCCATTATGTAGTAGATACATGCCGGGTAAATCAAAACATGGCCGCAGAAGGACATATATGACATGAGCAATATCTATGAACGTTTACGGGACAAGCTTGAAACCATGGCCACCGGTTATCCGCCAACGACAAACGGGGTTGAGGTCAAGATCCTTCAGCAGCTGTTCACTGAGGAAGATGCAGAATTATTCCTGAAGATGGAGAACAGACCTGAAACGGCAAAGCAGGCGGCCTTGCGGCTTGGTGCCGATGGTGCTGAAATGGCGGCAAGACTGGAAAGAATGGCGCGAAAAGGTCTAATCTTCCGGGTTAAACAAGACGACGCAATCTGTTATTTTCCGGTTCCTTTCATCGTCGGCATCTATGAGTTTCAGTTAAATAATTTGAATAAACCATTGTTGAAGGATATCTCCCAGTATTACATTGCAGGGTTGGGCGCCACATTTCACGGGCAGAAAACACCCCACCTGCGGTCAATCCCCATTAATGCTGAAATCGTTGAAGACCATCCCATTGCCCCATACGATGACGCGTTTGCCATTATCAAGAGGAAGTCACGCATTGCAGTTGCCGAATGCTTCTGCCGCAAAGCTGTCCGGCTTTATGGAAAGACATGCGCCCATCCCCTGGAAACGTGTCTGCAGTTTGACACATTCGCTGATTATTACGTGGAAAATGGAATGGCACGCTACATTAACACCGATGAGGCATTGGCCATTCTGAGGCAAAGCGAGGCGGAGGGGCTGGTTATCCACATCCTGAATTCCCAGAAAGTGGAAGCGATGTGTTGCTGCTGTTCATGCTGCTGCGGCATGTTAATTTCACTTAAGCTATTTCCGGCACCGGCCCTGGCGTTCAAAAGCAACTACGCCTGTCTGTTTGATGAATCCCTATGCACACAGTGCGGAGTCTGCACCAGCCGCTGCACAGTGGGCGCGTTAAAGATGAAGGACGATAAAATCACATTTTATGCTGATCGCTGCATTGGCTGCGGTCTTTGTGTCACCACCTGCCCTGCCGAGGCTTTAAAGCTTGAAAGAAAACCCGATAACAAACTCTATACGCCCCCGCCAAGTATATATGATACCTTTGACATCATGAGCCGTGAAAAGGTCGATTAAATTTTAGGACGATTCATAGGTAGAATTTATTGTTTTCGCTTCTGCTCCCCAGGCCAGGAAGCAGCATCTGGCACAACTATGTCGCGCGGTATCTAATCATATTCCTCAAGGTACCGCTCGATATAATCCCGGACTTTGTTTTTTGGCCGGTATATCCCGAAGTGTCCTTCGCAAAGGATATCGGCCTCCAGGGAAAGCAGGGAGTTCATGGATTTCTTCCAGGCCCGGATGTCGGAATCAAAAGCCCTGTTAAACGGGCCGTGAATATCCTGGCCGAATAAAATCCTCTTGCCTGCCCTGTCCAGATAGACGGAAATGGATCCCGGCGTGTGTCCGGGGGTATGGAGGCAGTGCAGCTCCTCTTTGCCGAACTTCAGGATTTCGTGCGCTCCCTTTAACTTCCGGTCCGGCCGGGTCGGAGGAAAGGTTGTCCCGTAACAGTTGGCCGCGGTCTTTATCGAATCACCGGTTTCCATCGCAGGCGCGTCCAGTTCATGAATGACGATTTCGGACTTGTATTTTTCACGGAAATAAGGTGCAGAGCCGATATGATCAATGTGGCAGTGCGTTAAAATGACATGCGTGAGCTCGGACGGATTCAGCCCCAGCATTTCAATATTGCGGACGAGTTGAGACGAACTGTTCCCCGCCCCTGAATCAATCATGACCAGTTCACCGCCAAAATCGACCAGGTAAACCGCCGCATCTTCGGGCCGGGTGACATTCGGACCGCCTATCAGATAAACACCTTCTGCGATTTCCTCTGTTTTCATTTTCATGTTCTATGTCTGCAGCGTTCCCACGATGTCTGCAATGTTTTTGATTTTATTTTCGTGCATGTAGTGCCGGATCCCGTCGATGACCTCGACCGATGCACACGGGTTGATGAAACTGGCCGTACCGATCTGCACTGCCTTTGCCCCTGCAATCATGAATTCCAGGGCATCTTCAGCCGTCATGATTCCGCCGATGCCGATAACCGGAATGGACACTTTTTGTGCCACCTGCCAGACCATGCGCAGAGCAACCGGTTTAATGGACGGGCCCGACAGGCCACCGGTAATATTTTTCAGATGAGGCGTCCTGGTCGAAAGATCAATGGACATGCCGGTAATCGTATTAATCAGCGACACCGCATCCGCACCCGCATTCTCCACCGACAAAGCGATGGACGCAATATCCGTAACATTGGGGGTGAGCTTGACAATCACGGGCAGGTGCGTTTCGGCCTTTACGCGACGCGTCACCTCGGCAGCCGCTCTCGGATCTGAACCGAAACTCAAACCTCCCCTTTTGACATTCGGACAGGAAACATTGATTTCAAGGGCATGAACACCTTCGGCCCTGCTCAGTTTCGAGGCAACTTGAGCGTATTCCTGATAGCTTTCTCCATAAATATTGGCAATGACAGCGACGTTGTACCTGCGCAAAAAGGGAAGTTTATCGGCTATAAAAACATCAACGCCGACATTCTGCAGACCCACGGCATTGAGCATGCCTCCGGACGTTTCCATAATTCGCGGCGGTGGGTTTCCCGGTCTCGGCTTCAAGGACAGCCCTTTCACAACGATGCCGCCCAAGAGGTTCAGGTCGACATAATCGGAATACTCTTCACCGTAACCAAATGTCCCGGATGCCGTCATCACCGGATTTTTCAGTTTCAGTCCGGCAATCTCAACAACCATGGCCTGATCTTTTTTTTCCTCGCTTTTCAACTGAAAGTACCCCTGACCTTCCTGAAACACTGGATTCCCGCCTTCGATGCTGTGTCGGAATCCGTTTTTGTCATTACGAGCCGTCTCTCAGGCGGCGTGGTAATCTCATGTGTTCATCCACTTACAAGATTGCTTCAGTCACTTCGTTCCTTCGCAATGACATTATGATACAGTCCCTTCGCGGGGATGACAAATAAAACTTATCTATTCCCATATCACGTCCTTCAGTTCAAATACCGGTCCATCCGCGCAAACCCGTTTGTAGGTCTTTTGCCCAAGCTCATCCTTCACGGCAACAGCACAGCCGACGCATGCACCGACGCCGCAGGCCATTCGTTCCTCCAGCGATACCTGGCAGAAATATTCCGGACCCAGCATGTCGGACAGCACCCGGATCATCGGCCTCGGGCCGCAGGCATAAATTGCTGTATCCGCCGGGTCATATTTCTTAAGGTCCTTTTGGAATGCCTTCGTCACCAGAGCCTTCATTCCCGCTGAACCGTCATCCGTGCATACAATGATATTTCCGCAGTATTTGTTCACACGATTAAGTCCGACAAGCACATCCGCCGATTGCGCGCCCAGATAAAAGGTCATGGCATCCTTACCCCGGCATGCTTTCCTGCAAAGATTCTGAGCTAACAATGACAACGGCGCTATGCCGATGCCTCCGGCAATAAGTATGATATTCGCTGTATTTGGAGTCACAAAATGGCCTTCTCCAAGCGGACCGGATATTTCAACAAGCGATCCTTTGATCAATCCCGCCAGAATTCTTGTTCCCTTCCCCACTGTCCGGTAGAGAAGTTCAATGGTACAGTTAGAACGGCCGCGCGCAAAAGAATAAATGCTGAGGGGACGGGACAGAAACGGATCGTTTAAACCGGCAATGCGGATCATGACAAACTGCCCCGGCTTTGGTTCAACAAAACCGGAAGGCAGCGTCACCTTCATCAGGAAGAAATCTGTCCGGACTTCCTCATTGCGGGAAACTTCTCCGATGTAAATATCTTTAGCCATTCTGTTCTTCCTGTTGCCCTTCAGCCCACATCACCAGGGCATCTTCACATGTATCGGTGTAGTATTGGGATCGCTTTCCTTTTACTACAAAACCGCATTTCCGGTAAAGATTTATTGCTCCCCGGTTCGATTCGCGGACCTCCAGCGTCTGTCGTTTAATCTCCACCTGTTCGGCAATTTCTTTCATCAGAGTCATCAAACTGTATGCCAGCCCCTGCCTGCGGAATTCAAATTTTACGGCAAGATTGTGCAAATGAACTTCATCGGCGACAAACCAGAATATAATGTAGGCAGCGATCACGGCTTTTCCATTCATCTCGATTTTAACAACGAGACACTGGGCATTTTCCGTCTTCAGTTCATCCAGAAACATGCCTTCCGTCCACGGCGTGGGAAATGATGCTTGCTCAATGACCAGGATCTCCTGCAAATCCTCTTTTTTCATCAGATCGACACTGACTTGATGCTGCATATTTTCAGATAACATGGAAAAATTCCAAAGCGGCGGCAACCACTAAAAATATCCCGCAGAAAACAGGAATTGCACCGCGCAGCTTGATGGTATTGATGGCTACAGCAATGCCCAGCAGAGGCAGGAAATAGTATATCATTGACAGCATGACCATGATTTCTGACGGCAGCCCCGGATAGATCAGGATCAACAGGTAAATAAGAATAAATTGCAGCGTGACAAGCACAACGATATAAAAAGCAAACAACTTGGCCATGCCCAGGTAGGTTTTTCTTTCAATAGCCCGTATATCAAGCTTTTTGGCCGCCTCAAGGGCCTGATCAGAAAGCAGGTTATTGG